>JBGTDF010000256.1:0-2881 GCA_041748455.1 Planktosalinus sp. | reverse complement strand
GATACCAACCCACCTGTTCCCATTATACAAAAGAAGCGTTACAAAAACACGGTGTTTTAAAAGGTGGAAAATTGGCTATTAAAAGAATTTTTAGTTGTCATCCTTGGGGTGGGAAGGGTTATGACCCGGTGCCATGAGGTTTCAAGTTTCAGGTTTTCGGAGGTTGAGCGGAGCCGAAACCGGGTTTCTGGTTTCAGTCCGCCTGTGCGTCAGCCGCACCCCCTGCCTATCGGCAGACAGGTTCGCTAATCCCGAAAGCTTTCGGGAGTCCGTTGGACATTTTCTTAAGGCTCGGTCCGGTTTCAGGTTTTGCTTCGCACAACTCGCTGCGCTCGGGTCAGGTTTCAGGTTTCAGGTTTGTTACTTGTTTATACTTTGGGAAATCCGCCATCCCGCCAGCTGGCCCCTTCGCTAAAAATGTCCGCTGGACATTTTCTTAACGCTCCGTCCGGTTTCAGATTTCAATTTGAAATTTGGCACTTGAATTTTGAAATTTGGTACTTGGAATTTGGTATTTATTATTACTATCTTTAACCACCTAATTATTTAAAACAACCTATGCACTTTTTAAGTTTCGTTTGGGACCCGGCTACCGGATTAGATCTTGGTTTTATCACCCTTCACTACTATAGTTTAATGTTTGTCATTGCATTTACATTAGGCTGGTTTATTATGAAAATGATTTATGTGAGAGAAGAAATTCCTTTGGAAAAACTGGATTCTATTTTTATCTACACGGTTATTGCAACGCTTATTGGTGCCCGATTGGGTCATGTAATATTTTATGACTGGGATTATTTTCAGCATCATTTACTGGAAATTTTTCTTCCATTTAAACTGGAGCCTGAATTTGAATTCACCGGGTTCAGAGGTTTGGCAAGTCACGGCGCTGCAATTGGTATTATCGTTGCCATGTATTTGTACAGTAAAAAAGTATTGCAAAAACCAATGCTTTGGATTTTAGACCGTGTGGTGATTCCCGTTGCCTGTGGTGCTATTTTTATCCGAATAGGAAATTTTATCAATTCAGAAATTATAGGAAAAGCAACAGGTACAGACTATGGTGTCATATTTGTACAACTGGAGGAAAATTTTCCCCGACATCCCACCCAACTTTATGAATCTGCAGCATATTTACTGGTATTTCTAACCCTTTGGTTTATTTACTGGAAAACCAATAAGCGTGAGAAACTGGGATACTTATTTGGGTTATTCTTAGTTTTACTTTGGTCTGTTCGGTTTTTTGTGGAATTCCTCAAAGAAAACCAGGTAGAATTTGAAGATAACCTTGCACTGAATATGGGGCAGTGGCTGAGTATTCCTTTTGTTTTATTAGGTTTGTATTTTATGTTCCGGCCCGGTAAAAAAGAAATACAATCTACATAAATTATTAAAACCTATTATTATGAAGTTTTTATTTCCTGTATTAATTTTACTACTATTGACGGTAAGCTGTAAAAATGAAAAAGAGCAAAAACCGGTAACCGTAGCTGAAATTTCATTTACGAAACAGGCAGAATTGCAACTCATTAAAAGTAGTAATGATAGTATATTAAAAACCCTGGATGTTGAAATAGCCGATGATGAGTACAAAACCCAAACCGGACTTATGTACCGTAAAACCATGGAAGAAAACCAGGGAATGCTATTTATTTTCCCCGACACACAAGTGCGCAGTTTTTATATGAAGAATACAGAGATTCCTTTGGATATAATATACATCGATGCCAATAAAAAAATTGTGAGCTTTCAAAAAAATGCAAGGCCCTTTGACGCCACCCCTCTCCCATCCGGAATTCCCACACAATATGTTTTGGAAGTCAATGCCGGTCTGTCTGATAGCTGGAACCTGCAAGTGGGCGACCGAATTGACTGGAAGAAAATCTAACCACCCACTATAAACCATTTTTCATTTTGTTATTTTTTTCTACATTAGTGGTTATTTACCTCTATTATGCAAAAACAAACAAATAGTATCCTTACACCTGCTTCTTTCTTAAAAACCAATTTGATACTGTTTTTAGGATTTTTAGGAGGCCAAATCGCATTGATGATTGTATCTGTGATGCTCGTTGATGATGCTTATATTAACGTTGAAGATACCCGCGAATTTTTATTTTATGCCGTTCCTTTTGCAGCTGTTTTGTGTTTCTTTGGCGGAAATTATATGTATAAGCAGAAATTAAATCCCACCAATATAAATACTTCTCTAAAAGAAATATTGACTAATTTTCAAACTGCAACTTTATTGAGATATGCCACTATTGAAGCCGCTGCTTTATTTAGCATTATTATATTTATTAATACCCATAACTTGTACTATTTATTAATTGCTATGGTAATGGTCCTTTATTTTATTACGTTGAAACCCACCAAAACCCTTATGGAAAAAGATATACCCTTTACTCTTGAGCAACGAAGGGAATTTCAAAAAGAAAACCAGCCTGTGGAATAATTTAATTAAAATTAGAACGTCCACGAAGAATACTTTCACTTCATTTAAAATAAAAAATCCGTTTCAAAAACAATTGAAACGGATTTTAAAATATGTATATATCTAAATGATTAAGCTTCTAAGACTTCTTTTGGTTCTTGTTCTTTATATTTTAAATCGATACCTTTTTTCTTAACGGTATCAAACATAATAGGCGTTGCGATAAATACCGATGAGTATGTACCCACAACAACCCCAACAATCAATGCAAACATAAATCCTCTAATAGATTCCCCGCCAAATATAAAGATGGCCAGTAACACCACCAAAGTAGTGAACGAGGTATTTAATGTCCTGCTAATGGTACTGTTTACCGCCGCATTGATAACACGGCTCATTTTCCACGATGGATTCTCATTGAAATATTCCCTGATACGGTCAAACACT
>JBGTDF010000255.1:0-2674 GCA_041748455.1 Planktosalinus sp. | reverse complement strand
TGATTTTACGGGACAGGATCAGGTATTGGAAAATTTAAAAATCTTTGTGCAGGCGGCAAATCTTAGAGGCGAGGCTCTTGATCATACCCTTTTTCACGGCCCTCCGGGTCTAGGAAAGACAACCCTTGCACACATACTCGCTAATGAACTGGAAGTAGGAATAAAAGTTACTTCGGGACCTGTTTTGGACAAACCGGGTGACTTGGCGGGTTTACTTACAAATCTGGAAGAGCGGGATGTTTTATTCATTGATGAAATTCACAGGCTTAGTCCTGTAGTGGAAGAATATTTATATTCTGCTATGGAAGACTATAAGATTGATATAATGATAGAATCCGGGCCAAATGCACGAACAGTGCAGATTCATCTTAATCCATTTACTTTAATAGGAGCAACCACCCGTTCCGGACTGTTAACCGCTCCCATGCGCGCGAGATTTGGTATCGCATCCAGATTACAATATTACAATACAGAATTATTGACCACCATCGTGCAACGCAGTTCTGATATTCTAAAAGTAAAAATAGGCATGGAAGCCGCAATTGAAATCGCCGGAAGAAGCAGGGGAACCCCTCGTATAGCAAATGCACTATTGCGCAGGGTTAGGGATTTTGCGCAAATAAAAGGGGATGGGAAAATAGATATAAAAATTGCTAAATATGCTCTCGAAGCGCTAAACGTTGATGCCTATGGACTGGACGAAATGGACAATAAAATATTGATGACCATCATTGAAAAGTTCAAAGGAGGGCCTGTTGGTATTTCCACATTGGCAACCGCGGTAAGTGAAAGTGCCGAAACCATAGAAGAAGTCTATGAGCCATTTTTGATACAGCAAGGATTTATCATGCGCACGCCCAGAGGAAGGGAAGTGACAGAAGCAGCTTATAAGCATTTGGGCAAAATAAAAGGACCCTCGCAAGGGGGTCTCTTTTAAATCATAAAAAAATTTTACGCCAGTTAAAATTTTTTATAAAAAAAATAAAATTTGCGACAATCTGCGTCATCTGCGTGCTAAAATCAACTTTTTTCTACCATGGAACCATTGAAATCTGCAGACAATATTTAAAAAAGATTATTATAAATATACAATTTGCTAACTAAAAACAAACATACACAACTCATTAAAACCGAAGCAAAACGCCTCGGTTTTTTGTCCTGTGGAGTAAGTAAAGCACAATTTCTCGAAGAGGAGGCACCCAGATTGGAAAATTGGCTAAACCAAAACATGCACGGCGAGATGCAGTATATGGAAAACCATTTTGATAAACGATTAGATCCCACAAAGCTTGTGGATGGTGCTAAAAGTGTGGTTTCTTTATTATTGAATTATTACCCGTCTAATGCGCAGGAAGATGCCACATATAAGATTTCCAAATATGCCTATGGAAATGACTATCATTTTGTTATAAAGGAAAAATTAAAACACCTGATGCAGTTTATTCAGGAGGAAATAGGAGAAGTAGTAGGTCGCGCTTTTGTGGATTCTGCCCCGGTTTTGGATAAAGCCTGGGCAGCAAAAAGTGGTTTGGGCTGGATAGGAAAAAACAGTAATTTATTGACCCAACAAGTAGGCTCTTTTTATTTTATTGCGGAATTGATCATAGACCTTGAATTGGATTACGACAGTCCTGTTACAGACCATTGTGGCACATGCACCGCTTGTCTCGATGCCTGCCCCACACAGGCTATCGTTGCGCCTTATGTGGTAGATGGTAGTAAGTGCATTTCCTATTTTACGATAGAATTAAAAAATGAAATTCCTAAAGCCGTAAAGGGACAATTTGAAGATTGGATGTTTGGTTGTGATATATGCCAGGATGTTTGCCCCTGGAACCGATTCTCCAAAGCCCATAACGAACCATTATTCAACCCCAATCCCGAACTGCTTTCTATGACAAAAAAAGACTGGGAAGAAATAACCGAAGATGTTTTTAAAAAAATATTTCAAAAATCTGCAGTAAAACGCACCAAATATGAAGGCCTAAAAAGGAACATAAACTTCCTGAAAGATTAACAAATTAATTTTTCAGGTTAAACAGATACTGTTACCTTTGTTAGTCAGACAAACGAAACCGATCGATGAGTAAAGAAAGCAGAAGACGCGAAGCTTTAGTATATCACGCAAAACCAAAGCCCGGAAAAATCCAGATAGTACCCACTAAAAAGTATGCCACCCAAAGGGATCTTTCCCTGGCATATTCGCCCGGTGTTGCAGAGCCTTGTTTGGAAATTGCTAAAGACAAAAAGAATGTTTACAAGTACACCATCAAAGGAAATCTCGTTGCTGTAATCACAAACGGCACGGCAGTTTTAGGTCTTGGAAATATTGGACCGGAAGCAGCAAAACCGGTTATGGAAGGAAAGGCGTTGCTTTTTAAAATATTTGCCGATATTGATGTTTTTGATATTGAAATTGACACTGAAAATATAGACGAATTTATAGAAACTGTCAAGAATATTGCACCTACCTTCGGAGGGATAAATTTAGAAGATATTAAGGCCCCGGAAGCCTTTGAAATAGAGAGGAGATTAAAAGAGGAACTGGATATCCCGGTGATGCATGACGATCAGCATGGCACAGCAATTATCTCTGCAGCTGCATTGTTAAATGCGCTTGAACTTACCAAAAAGAAAATCCAAAATGTAAAAATTGTAATAAGTGGCGCCGGTG
>JBGTDF010000254.1:0-4054 GCA_041748455.1 Planktosalinus sp. | reverse complement strand
TTCCCCGGTGGCATTAGGGTTTTCATCATTAATGGGGTTAAACATTCCCACTAAATTCTGATCCAGTGACTTTATGCGAATACTCAATAAATCATTGATCTGTATTCGATAAGGTTCTTGTTTTTTTTGTATCGAAAGAATAGAATCTGTTTGCCTTACATTTTCTTGCAAATAAGAAAGACGCTTTGTCGATATACAAGAGGAGAAACTGATTACTATCAGAAGTAAAATATATAATAATGATTTATTCATTGCCGTGTATCAAGTGGAAACAAATATAACGCAACAAGTGCAATTATGAAATTTTTAAGGAATGAATATACTAATGATTTTAAATCGGTTTTAGATTTTTGCAGAATATATTAGAAATTGCTTTAGAAAACCTGAATTTAATAAGCGATAATTACCATAAGCTTTTCAAAAAATGGCATTAAAATCCCCTAAATTTACTTTCTTTTGCAAAAAAATTACAACGTGAACTTTCTTTCTGTCGAAAATATAGCCAAATCTTATGGCGAACTCGTCTTATTTAAAGACATATCCTTTGGAATCAATGAAGGGCAAAAAATAGGTTTTGTAGCAAAAAACGGTACCGGAAAAACTTCCATTTTAAAAATACTTTCAGGGGAAGATACACCGGATACCGGTAATGTAATCTACAGAAAAGATATTGTGGTAGCTTTTCTTCCGCAGGAACCAAATCTGGACAGTACTTTAACCGTAGAGGAAACGATTTTTGCTGCAGATAATGAGATTCTAAAAATCATTGCCCGTTATGAAAAGGCACTCACAAATCTCGATGATACGGAAGCATATCAAAAGGCTTTTGAAGCAATGGATGCGGCACAAGCGTGGGATTTTGAAACCCTTTACAAACAGATACTTTCCAAATTAAAACTGGAAAATTTAGAACAAAAAGTCAGCACATTGAGCGGTGGACAGAAAAAACGTCTGGCACTTGCAAATGCTTTACTCAACAAGCCTGATTTGCTCATTATGGATGAGCCAACCAACCATTTGGACTTAGATATGATTGAGTGGCTGGAAAACTTTTTTTCCAAAGAAAGCATTACCCTTTTTATGGTTACCCACGACCGGTATTTTTTGGAACGCGTTTGCAATGAAATGGTGGAACTTGAAGATGGTAAATTATACAGCTATAAAGGAAATTACTCCTACTATCTAGAAAAAAGGGAAGCCCGCATTGAAGCCGAAGAAACAGAAACCGGCAAAGCCAAACAGCTTTTCAAAAAAGAACTGGACTGGATGCGTCGTCAACCAAAAGCCAGAACTACAAAAAGCAAATCAAGAATTCAGGATTTTCACGAGATAAAAGATCGAGCAAGCCAGCGCCGGAACAACCATAAAGTAGAACTTGAACTAAACATGGAACGTTTAGGCAGTAAAATTGTGGAATTTCACAATGTCACAAAATCCTACGGGGATTTACAAATCCTTCAAAAATTCAATTACAACTTTTTAAAAGGGGAACGCATTGGTATCATAGGAAAAAACGGTACGGGAAAGTCCACTTTTTTAAACATCCTTACCGGAAAGCAAGAGCCTGATGCAGGTAAACTGACTATTGGTGAAACCATAAAATTTGGTTACTACACCCAGGACGGTATTGCGATAAAAGAAGGACAGAAAGTTATTGATGTGATTCGGGAGTTTGGCGATTTTATACCATTGAAAAAAGGACGGCAAATATCTGCACAACAACTATTGGAGCGTTTTTTATTCGACCGAAAAAAACAATATGATTTTGTGGAAAAGTTGAGTGGTGGAGAAAGAAAACGGCTTTATTTATGTACAGTACTGATTCAAAACCCTAATTTTCTTATTCTCGATGAACCTACAAACGATTTAGATATTGTCACCTTAAATGTACTCGAAGAATTTTTACTCGATTTTCCGGGCTGTTTGATTGTAGTTTCTCACGACAGGTATTTTATGGATAAGGTTGTAGATCACTTATTTGTATTCAGGGGCAATGCCGTTATTGAAGATTTTCCCGGTAACTATTCTGATTTCAGAAGCTATGAAGACAGCGCCATTCAGGAAAAAAGGGAAGAAAAATCAGCTCCTAGTGAAAAGAAATCTTGGAAAAAAGACACTACTGCAAACAAGCTTACTTATAATGAGCAAAAGGAGTATAATCAATTAGAGCAAGCTATTGCTAAGTTAGAAAAAGAAAGGGATACCTTACAGGAAAAATTTGCAACGGAAAGATGGGAAGTTTCTCAAATTCAAGAAAAATCTACAGAACTTCAAAAAATAATAGACACTATTGAAACCAAAACGGAGAGGTGGTTTGAACTAATTTCCAAAATAGAAGGGTAAATTTATATATTTGTCCAAACAAATTGCATGCAACTTCTAGTTTATATCTTGGTTTATCCTCTGCTTTGGCTCATTTCCATTTTGCCATTCCGGTTACTTTATTTATTATCTGATGGAATTTATATTTTAGTTTATCACATCATTGGCTATCGCAAAAAAACAGTCAGGGAAAATCTTGCTTTGGCATTGCCTCATTTATCCAAAGAAGAACGTCTTGATATCGAAAAAAAATCCTTTAGACATTTGTGTGATATGTTTCTGGAAATGATAAAGACCATGACTATTTCCTCTAAAGAAATGGATAAGCGATTTCAATATGCAAATCTGGATGTCTTTCTTGATCTGGAAAAAAAAGGAAAAAGTATTGCGCTTATGTGTGCCCATTATGCCAGTTATGAATGGGTTATTTCCATTAATAAAAGGATCACTTTTGAAGGGTTTGCCATTTATAAAAAAATTGCAAATACCCATTTTGATGCTTTGGTAAAAAATATTCGATCCAAATTTCAGGCACATTTAATTACAACCAAAGAGACGACAGAAGTAATGCAAAAAAATCATAAGGAAAAGAGGCTTTCTGCTTATGGGTTTGCAGGCGATCAATCCCCAAAAGCCGATAAAGCATATCATTGGGCTCCATTTATGGGCGTAACCGTTCCTGTGCATACCGGTGCTGAAATGTTGTCCAAACGTTTTGATTTGAATGTCATTTTCCTAAAGGTAAAAAAAGTAAAACGCGGCTATTATGAAGCTTCTTTTGAAGTTTTATCCGAAGATGTTCATTCTGTACCTGATTATCAAATTTCAGATATGTTCCTAAAGCGTGTCGAACAACAAATAGCAGAGGCACCGGAGTATTACCTCTGGACACATAAACGCTGGAAACACAAGAAAATTTAAGGCTTATATAGTTAAGAAGGATGTTTATAGACCAGCTATCTCCCCTATTTCTTTAATAAATTTATCTGCTAATATATCAGCTTCCTGTTGGGTCTGTGCTTCCGTATAAATGCGAATGATGGGTTCTGTATTTGATTTTCTTAAATGCACCCAATTTGTTGGAAAGTCGATTTTCACCCCGTCAATAGTAGTAATTTCTTCAGAAAGGTAGCGTTCTGTCATTTTATGAAGTAAGGCATCCACATCAAGTTCAGGAGTCAATTCAATTTTCTTTTTGCTCATAAAATAATTTCGATAGCTTGCCCTTAGTTCACTAACCTTCATTTTCTTTTCGGCAAGCAGGCTTAAAAATAAAGCCACGCCTACAAGACTATCCCTGCCATAATGACTTTCCGGATAAATAATTCCACCATTCCCTTCACCTCCAATAATGGCATTAGTATCTTTCATCAATTGCACTACATTTACTTCTCCTACTGCACTAGCTTGATATTTGCCACCATGTTTTTCAGTAACATCCCGCAATGCCCTAGAAGAAGATAAATTTGAAACTGTATTTCCTGGGGTTTTGCTCAATACATAATCTGCACATGCAACCAGTGTATATTCTTCACCAAACATAGAACCATCTTCACAAACCAAAGCAAGTCGGTCTACATCAGGATCTACAGCAATACCAACGTCTGCCTTTTCATTGACAACCAAGGCAGAAAGTTCGGTTAAATGTTCTTTTAAAGGTTCCGGGTTATGTGGAAATTGGCCGTTTGGCGTGCAATACAATTTCACAGTATGCACTCCTAACCTGTCTAAA
>JBGTDF010000253.1:0-6762 GCA_041748455.1 Planktosalinus sp. | reverse complement strand
AAGCTAAAATATAAAGATCCTTAGTTGCGGTTTCTGATTTTTTTCCGGAATATACAGTAGCGCTAAGTACCCTGTTGCCCAGTTTCTGGTTTTCCAATATTAGGGGAAACGGATCGTTAGCACCGGCTTTACCCATTCGGGTTTGATCAATGTGATATATTACAGAATCTATCGTTTTGTTTTTCGGATTTTTTAAAGAAATGGTAAGGGATTCTTTATTGGTATAAGACGTTTTTTGCTCTTTTATAACAATAGAGAAGGAGGGTTCCTCGGGTTTATTTTCGCCACAAGACAAAAACAGTAGCGTTAAAATAATAACTGTAAAGGAGTTAAATTTCATTTTAATGGGTATTAGGGTTTTTCTTTTAGAACGCTTACAAATGTACTATTTGCTGATAAATTTTTAAGTTATTATTGTCAAATAATTCTTGCAAAAGCTTAAAAAGGTAGTATATTTGCACCGGCAAGTCCTACACAACCAGCTCCTGTTGAATCCTCCAGGGCGGGAACGCAGCAAAGGTAGATGGTCGTAGCGGTGTGATGTAGGTAGCTTGCCATTTTTTATTTCCGCGAAAACGGAAATCTCCACTTCAAAATTTCAAAAATACATTACTTGTTTTACTTAAATGCATATCAAAAAATATTGGATATTTGCACAAACAAGAAAAGGTATGTCAAAAGTAGTTTTCATCACAGGTGCTTCCTCCGGAATAGGAAAAGCTATTGGGGAATATTTAGTTAGTAAAGGATATACTGTATTCGGAACAAGCAGAACCCCTGAGAATTACCCTAATTCTGCTTTTAAATTACTTCCTTTAGATGTAAAAGAGGATAGTTCCATTCTCAGTGCTGTGGCATCTATTGTTGCTTCCGAAGGAAAAATCGATGTGCTCATCAACAATGCGGGTGTGGGAATCACAGGGCCCATTGAGGAAACGCCGGAAGAAGAAATCAAAAACGTTTTTGAAACCAATTTTTACGGACCCATTCGGGTTATCAAGGCAGTGCTTCCACAAATGCGGAAACAAAAATCAGGATTGGTAATAAATATCACCTCAATTGCTGCTTACATGGGCTTGCCTTATCGCGGATTTTATTCCGCAAGTAAAGCTGCACTTGAAATAACCACGGAAGCATTGCGTATGGAGACCAAAAGTTTTGGCATTGAATTCACCAATGTGGCACCCGGCGATTTTGCAACTAATATTGCCGCAGGAAGATACCACACGCCACCGCAGGATAGCTCACCCTACAGAAAAAACTATGGAAATACCCTGGAACTTATGAATGCCCATGTGGATGGCGGTAAAAACCCGTTGGAAATGGCAAAAGCAATTCATAAAATTCTGGAAACTAAAAATCCAAAGGTGAGGTACACTGTAGGGGACTATATGCAAAAATTTTCCATAACTTTAAAGAAAACCCTTTCAGGGAAAGCTTATGAAAATTTACTTATGAAGCATTACAAACTAAAATAGGGATCACAGTTATCAACAATTTATTGGTATAAATTTTAAGATTATAGAGTTTTCATCCGCCATTTCTTGGTTACTTTTACATTAAAATAAACCACCACAAATTCAAATTTATTATGAAATTTTTTATTGACACAGCAAACCTTGCACAGATCAAAGAAGCCCAGGATATGGGAATTTTAGACGGGGTTACTACCAATCCTTCTTTAATGGCAAAAGAAGGCATTACCGGAAAGGATAACATTTTAAAACATTATGTTGCTATTTGCGATATTGTGGATGGGGATGTTTCTGCAGAAGTTATCGCGACAGATTTTGAAGGTATGGTCAGGGAAGGAGAGCAGCTTGCCAGTTTGCACGAACAGATTGTGGTGAAAATACCTATGATCAAAGAGGGTGTGAAAGCGATTAAATATTTTACTGATAATGGTATAAGAACTAACTGCACACTGGTTTTTTCAGCAGGACAGGCACTTCTTGCAGCAAAAGCGGGTGCTACTTATGTATCGCCTTTTATAGGGAGATTGGATGATATTTCTACTGATGGTTTAAACCTGATTGGAGAAATACGTTTGATTTATGATAATTATGGCTTTGAAACACAAATCCTTGCTGCTTCGGTGAGGCATACTATGCATATAATTGACTGTGCAAAACTGGGTGCCGATGTAATGACGGGACCACTTTCTTCTATTGAAGGACTTTTAAAACATCCTTTAACTGATATAGGTTTGGCACAATTTCTTGCTGATTATAAGAAAGGAAATTAAATAAAATTATCTCCTAAAAAAAGCTTCTAGAAATAGAAGCTTTTTTTATTGGTTGAGAATGCCAAGAAGCTCTTCCTCAAAATTCATTTTAAACATATTGTTGTTGTTATCAATAATTATACTGTTCCCATCAACAATCATTACTTTATTTATCAGGCTAATAACAAGTTCATCAATGGCTATTGTCGGATTTTGAAATCTATACTGAAATTTTTTATCAAATTTGTTTCTCTGTATTATTCTTTTCCAAGCTTCCTGATCTTCATTTGTGCTTATTCCTATAAAGTCAAATTCAGGATATTTTTGTTTTAACTCTTCTGCTTTAGAATGCACATTTCTGAAATGGTTTGCTGAATTAATCGACCAAAAATAAATAATTGCAGGGCGATTGATAACACTATGCATACCAGTGGCCTGATTATTTGAATTTACCAAAGTAAGGTTAGGAAGCATATTGCCGGGGGCTAATTTTATGGAAGCATCAGAGAGTTTTTGAATTTCCTCTTTGTGCTTTTGATCTGAGGTAAGGGAGAAATAAGTTTTTAAAATATTTTCGGTTTCTTCAACGTTTTGTGAATTTATTAGATAATACCTAATTGTACTGCGCAGAAGGCTATTTTTTAAAGTTTCTAAAGTGACTTTCTTATTAATTAAATCGAGTTTTGTTGCTGTATGTAAGCTGGATTCATTGTTAAATGGTGAGGATTGTCTGTAATTTTCAAAAGCCAGATAATCAAAATGACGCATTAAAAATCGGAAGTAGGTGTAATAAGATTGTAAATTTTTATTGTTATAGTCTATTTCAGATCTAAAATTATAATAGTCCTTTGGTAAATCGGGGCTTGTCTGCATATTATTCCTGCCATAGTGGGCATATGGATACAATTCCCTTTTTGTGAAATGATCATAATTAATATTTGCCTCCGCAACTTCTATAAAAGATTTACAGGGATTATGTTTCTTTTTAAATTCTTTTAAACCCTTTAATCTAATTTCCTTCATAGAATCTAATTTCTTAATGAAATCATTTTGAGAAAGTTGATAGATAGGGGGCATTTTTTTATTTTCGGCTTCATTGTAGAGAAACATGTTAATTAAAAAATTGTTTCTTACAGCGCCCTCACCGGTAAACGCCAAAGATTCATCAAAATCAACTGTATTAACCCTAAGAAGTATGCTATCGCCGGGTTCTACATAAATAATCTGATATTCATTGTGAATAAAATTGTAAATACCTTTTTCTACAGAATCAATACGAATCAGGAACCGATTGTTTTCATCAAGCATCACGGTATCTAATACACGGTCATTTTTTGTTAGTATGACATGCTCGGTGATTGGATTTACAATTTCGCCTCCGATCCATGCACCTTTATCTTCCTCCTTATCTGAAGAGGAGCAAGAAAAAAACAATACAGTAAGTAAGGGAAGGAGTAGTAATTTATTCATTCAAAGTTGTTGATAAAGTGTGAGATACCAACAAATGTATACGCATTTGCCAAAAGTTAATGTTAATTGTGCGTTAAATCGTTTTTTTCAAACGTTAATATTTCCTGATGCGCATCTAATTAGCTAATTTTGCGCCCAATTTACTAAAGCGATATTACTATGTTATCTGTTTCTAATCTTTCAGTACAATTTGGAAAAAGAATTCTTTTTGATGAGGTAAGCACTACCTTCCACAAAGGAAATTGCTATGGTATCATTGGTGCCAATGGTGCAGGAAAATCCACATTCCTGAAAATTATTTCCAGAAAAATGGATCCTACTTCGGGGCATGTGCATTTGGAAGCAGGAAAACGTATGTCAGTGTTGGAACAAAACCACAATGCTTATGACGAGTATCCGGTTTTGGAAACTGTAGTGAGGGGAAATAAAGAATTGTTTGCCATTAAAGCAGAAATTGATAAACTTTATGCAGATTATTCCGATGAAAATGCTGACAGAATAGGGGAGTTACAGGTAGCTTTTGAAGAAATGGATGGGTGGAATGCAGATAGTAATGCAGCTGCGTTATTGTCCAATTTAGGGATACCTGAAAGTTTGCATTATACATTAATGAAAGATGTGGACGGAAAGCAAAAAGTGAGGGTGCTTATTGCACAGGCACTTTTTGGGAACCCGGATGTGTTGATAATGGATGAGCCTACCAACGACCTGGATTATGAAACCATTACCTGGTTGGAAAACTTTATTGCAAATTATGATAATTGTGTTATCGTGGTATCGCATGACCGTCACTTTTTAGATTCGGTTTGTACGCATATCAGTGATATTGACTTCGGAAAAATAAACCATTACAGCGGAAATTATACCTTCTGGTATGAGTCCAGTCAGCTGGCGGCAAGACAACGTGCCCAGCACAATAAAAAAGCCGAAGAAAAGAAAAAAGAGTTACAGGAGTTCATTGCCCGTTTTAGTGCAAACGTTGCAAAATCAAAACAGGCAACTTCCAGAAAGAAGATGATTGAAAAACTCAACATCGACGAAATAAAACCTTCCAGCAGGAGATATCCCGCTATTATTTTTGAACGGGAACGTGAAGCAGGGGATCAAATTCTGAATATCGAAAATTTAAGCGCTTCCACAGATGGCGAAGTATTGTTTAAAGAGGTGAATTTAAATCTGGCAAAAGGAGATAAAGTAGTTCTTTTCTCAAGGGATTCCAGGGCGACCACTGCTTTTTATGAAATCTTAAATAATGCAATCAAACCGGATTCCGGGCAATTTCAATGGGGTATCACCACTACACAAAGCTATTTGCCTTTAGATAACCAATCCTTTTTTGAGGAGAAATTAACTCTAGTAGATTGGCTTCGTCAATGGGCTAAAACCGAAGAAGAAAGGGAAGAAGTGTATTTGAGGGGATTTTTAGGAAAAATGATTTTCAGTGGTGAAGAAGCATTAAAAACATCCGATGTATTATCAGGTGGTGAAAAAGTGCGTTGTATGCTAAGCAGGATGATGATGATGCGTGCCAATGTGCTTATGCTTGATGAACCCACAAACCATTTAGATCTGGAATCCATTACAGCCTTTAATAATTCATTAAAGAACTTCAAGGGAACGGTATTGTTTACCACCCATGACCATGAGTTTTCAAATACCATTGCAAACCGTGTGGTGGAATTAACTCCTAATGGTGCCATAGACCGCTATACCACTTTTGATGAGTATATGTCTGATCCTAAAATAAAAGAGCTTAGGAATAAAATGTATGCGGTACACGCTTAGTTTTCTTCCAAATCTTTAAGTGCGGCATCGATAATGGGTTGTGCTTTTTCCAGTTGGTCCTGTCTTATAAAAAGCTGAATATGGCCGGGTATTCCGCCACCGAAGCCGCCTCGAAGTCCACTTTGCATGTTGTCTTTTACAATGCCATAAATGCCCGCATCTTCTAAAAAGCTCTGGAGCATTTTAACGATTATGGTAGACCCGGTGTGTATGTGTATATATTCTTGTGTGTTTTCCATTGTTGTAATTCTTAGGCTTTAAAAGTACAGTATTTCCGTATAAAAGTATATTCTTTTTAAAATTTACGTTTGCTTTCCCTAAAACAAAACTCCTTTTCTTTCGTTTAGATTATGTTATATTTGTACATTCATTCTTATTAAATCTATTATAAAATGCAAATCGTTTTCCATAATAAAGTTGTTTTTTTGCTTTTGGTTTTATTTTCATTTTCTACTACTGTAGCACAAAATAAATATCTTAAAACAGATACTACTGTGCGAACCAAAGTTTTGGGCAATGACACTATTTATTCCAATAAAACCTTGACGGAAAATTTATCCCCAATCGCTAACTATTCCAAATTATCAGAAGCAATAGTTAATTCCGGGATACTTGAGGATTTAGATAAAGAAGAAATGTTTACTTTTTTTGCCCCTGCAAATGCAGCTTTCAACAAATACTCAAAAGAACAGTTAGATTCTTTGTTTTCTGATAAAAAAGTATTGAAAGATATTCTGAAGTTACATGCTGTTCCGGGTAGGGTTGATCGTAATTCTATTGAAAGGGCCATTGAAATCAATCAGGGCACAGCTAATTTTAGAACGGTTGGTGGCCAGAATTTGGTTTTTAGAAAGGAAGGTGATGATTTGATTATTTCTTCCGCAGGAATTAGAAGCAAGATATTACAAGCCAATTATTTTCATAAAAATGGTTTCTTCCACAGTATCAGCGAAATCTTACTGCCTGAGTAATATTTTTTAACTTTTGTATTTCCTTTCCGAATATTTACACATCGTTAAATATTCACTAAAATATGCTTTAAACAATTTTTGTTTAACTATTATTATTTATCTTTAGACAAAATATAAGTCTTATACTTTTTAATCGATTGCATTTTTCATTTTTATTAAAACCCAATGTACTTTATTTTCGTTTATAAGACAGATAGTAAATAATAATAGTTAAACAAAATCATTATGAAAAAGAAAAATTTATTTGGCGCAGTTGTGTTTGCAATTGCCCTGATTGCAGGAACATCCGGATTTGCACAATCTAAAATGAGT
>JBGTDF010000252.1:0-2131 GCA_041748455.1 Planktosalinus sp. | reverse complement strand
AGGGAAGGATATGATTATGTGCAGGGGGGAAGTTTAAAAAATACCCTGCAGCAATTTTATCAAACCCAGAATCTGGCAGAAGTGTACTTCAAATTAAAGAAGTACAACAATGCGATTGAATACAGTAATGAAGCCATTTATTTCAATATGCTGACCCATGGAAAACCGATGAGCAGTGGGGATTCTATTTTAGTAAATTTCAGAAAACCAAGTGCCATTTACATCAACTCAGCATCAAAATATTACCTGACCGATAACAAATCACCTGAAGAATTAAAACAATATTTGTCACAAATAGAAGAGGCCCTCGCAATTCTGGAGCAACGAAAAAAAGTGGTTACCACCCATTCAGATGTTACTATTCTCATCAACCAAAATGAAAAACTCTTCAATTTTGCAAAGAAAATCCGGTTAGAACTTTATGAATTGACCAAAGATGAGAATTATTTAGATCAAGTTATATCCCTTCACGAATCTGCCATTTACAACAGGATTCGTTCCCGTTTAAATTTACGTGACATTGTTTCTTTTAAAGGAGTTCCCACAGAAGTATTAAAAAAAGAAAGCCAATTAAAAAACAATTTGATCAGCACCCTTCAAAATACCGAAGAGATTAACAACTATATTGCCGCTTCAGAAAAATGGGATGCCTTTGTAAAACAACTGGAATCTGATTATCCGGAATATTACAAGATGCGCTTTGGGACGGTGGTACAACCGATAAAAGATTTACAGGATAAAATACCACAAAACACGACAGTTGTGCGATACTTGTATATTGAAGATGCATTATATGCTTTTATAGTAACCTCTGCTGTAAAGAAACTGACCTTGCTTGACGACACAATTGTTGCTGGAAATATAGAACAACTTGCAGAAGAGGATTTCTCTGTGGAAAAGAAAAGTAAATTACTTTATGAACTTTATATGGCGCTTTGGAAACCCCTGGAAGAAAACATAAAGACCAAAAAAATCATTATTATTCCGGATAGGGAACTCTTCAACCTCAGTTTTGAAATGTTGACGCCTAAACCCATTACAGATTTTAAGGAATTTACCACCAATAGTTTACTGTCACGCTATGACATTTCCTATAATTTTAGTCTTTTGCTTTATAAGGATAAGCAAAAAATAATGAACTATCCGGAAAATTATGTAGGTTTTGTGCCGGGCTTTGGCAAGGAAATGAAAAATGAATATAAGTTTGGGCTTACCGATTCCATGGAAATAGACCGAACCTATTTGACCTTGTTACCGCAACCTTTCAGCGAGAATTTGGTAAAAAAATATTCAAAGGTATTTGATGGCACCTATTTTACGAATGAAAATGCAAGCAAATCCATATTTCTGAAAAATGCCAAAGAGCATAAAATAATCCATATCGGTACCCACGCCGAATCAAATAATATTACTCCGGAGCTTAGCCGCTTAGTTTTCGCTAAACAATCTGCGAAGCAGGTAGAATATGATGAAAACTATTTATATGCATATGAAATATATAATATAGATTTGTCTTCTAACTTGGCCATATTGACCGCTTGTGAAACTGGTAAGCCTACCTATCAACCAGGTGAAGGTGCTATTTCACTGGCACACGCATTTAATTATGCAGGCAGTGAAAGTATTTTAACCAGCCTGTGGGATATAGATGAAGTTTCCAGCACCCAAATTGTAAGCTATTTTTATAAATATTTAGCCGAAGGCCTTCCAAAAGATGAAGCCCTTAAGTTGGCAAAACTAGAATATCTTTCCACGGCTGAAGGACGGGGCGCCGCACCTCAATATTGGGCTGGGTTGATATTGATTGGGGACACTTCCCCCATAGAATTACAACAAATCTCTAATGCTCATTGGTGGTGGATTGCGGGAGTCATTTTGTTAGGGCTTTTAATAATTTTTATTCTCAATAGGAATAAAGCTTCCCTCCCATAAATCAACTATTTCGGAAATCTTCTTTCAGTTTTCCCTTCCAAGATTGCAGGATAGAGTCTTTTGAGATTCATCTATTAACAAGCATCCTTTTTCTTTATTATTTCCTCTTTATTTTATAAAAAGTGATGACCTTTTTTAAAAATGTAGTTAAAAGAATATAAACCTCCACACAAAAATGTTTGGGAGGGGTTCAAATTAA
>JBGTDF010000251.1:0-3395 GCA_041748455.1 Planktosalinus sp. | reverse complement strand
ACGGTGGCAGCAGAAGCCCCACTCCGCTTTAATAATTCCTCAACCTGAACCGGTTTTTTGGTCTGTGAGGAAATAGAAAATAAAGTCAGGATAACTTCGCGTTGTTTTGGCGCCCGGTTTAAATCTTCCAAAAGGGATTTTAGCGCAATTTCTGAGGTATAACCGGAATGGAGCTTTATAAAGCGGACTAACTTTGGTTTATACTGTTCCACAACTTCTTCCTGCACCTGGAGAATATTTCTATCTACCATTCTTCTTATAAGTGGCAATACCGTTTTGCGATCCACAATTGCCTGAATTTCATGAATCCTAATCATGCTTTGCATTTGCAGCGCTTCATACACCAAAAGTTCTTCTTCCCGCAAGCCGGAAAGATCAATATTTTTAGCATCTGTATTTAGAGAAATTACCGTTTCACTTTCCAACAGGAATGCTCTGGAAACTGCTGCACGAACGACTTCGCCCAAAGTACACATATAATAAGCAGCCATCCATTGCCAATGCTCCAACTGAATCTTTGTTATGATAGGCTGTTCGTCAAGAATTTGATCAATTTCCTTGGTTTCATAGGCATTTGGTGCTTGATTATGAACCTGAAAAACAATGGAAGTATAGACTTTAGATTTCCCAAAAGGAACGGCAACCCGCATCCCGGGTTTCAAAAATGCGGCCTCATGACTGTTTACAGAATAGGTAAACAAATTCTGAATGGGAATTGGTAGTATTACATCAATATAATAATTCATGTGGAATGCAGTACAGATTTTCTATGTTTTAAAGCTTGACTTTAGTTTATGAATCGTTGCATTAAGTTCAAATCCCAGCAATAATAAATTAGAATTTATCCATATATACAACATCATTATGAGCAAAGCACCAATGGAACCATACAGCTCATTATAATTAGAAAAATTATTAATGTAAATTGTAAAAAAGTAAGTTGTAACCATAAACAAAATGGTTGTTATTAGTGCTCCTACAGAAAAAAATCTGGACTTTTTACTTTCTTTTGTACCAAAATAATATAAGGTGGCAATAATAATATAGATAAGTATTAAAAATAAAACATATCTCAAAATTGCAATCCAGACAATACCATCCAGATTCATCCCTTCTTGGTTTAATTCATAAATTACATATTGTCCTACTAATAAAATGGTCACTGAAATAAAGAGCATTAATGCAAGAAACATCGACACAGCCAATGCCACTAAATACTGACGCACTAAAGGTCTCTTTTTTTGAACGTGAAAAGAAAATTCAAAAGCAGTAAAAATGGCGCTAACCCCATTTGCCATAAGAAAAATGGCTAATATTAATGTAAATGACAATAAACTTCCTCTAGGATTTGCAGCAATATCCAACATTATGGGATAGAAAAACTCTGCTGTCTGGGCAGGCAGCAATTCTTCAATAAGGCGTAAAAATTCCTGTTGGAAATTTTGAATAGCCACATAGGGAATAAGGTTCAGCACAAATAGTATAAATGGAAATAAAGCCATAAAAAAACTAAAGGCTATACCACTTGCCCTGGAAGAAAAAGTTCCTTTTGCTATACCTGAACCATAAGTTTCCAGCAAGTCATATAGGGAAAGACCCTCTAAACCGGGGAGAATAATGCTTTTTGCAAAACGGATTAAGGCTCCTAGTACAGGAATTTTTAAAAGTTTTTCTTCAACAGAATCAGACATGCATTTTTTTACTTTTGCGAAGGTTATTTTTAACTTTCAATAGCTTTCAGGCTTAAATCCATATTATATATAGAGTGCGTTATAGCGCCTGTAGACACAAAATCCACGCCGCATTCGGCATATTTTCTAGCGGTTTCTAAAGTAATCCCGCCTGAGGATTCTGTTTGGCATTTTCCGTTAATTAAAGCAACTGCTTTTCTAGTATCTTCAAAATTAAAGTTATCAATCAAAATGCGATGTACGCCATCATTTTTAAGTATTTCTTTTATTTCTTTGAGGTTTCTTGCTTCCACTATTATATGAAGTTGCATCCTGTGTTCTTCTAAATAGATTTTTGTAGCCTCAATAGCTTTTGTAATTCCACCTGCAAAGTCAATGTGGTTATCTTTAAGCATTATCATATCATAAAGCCCAAACCTATGGTTTTCCCCACCACCTATTTTTACAGCCCATTTTTCAAGTGCCCTTATACCAGGTGTGGTTTTTCGGGTGTCTAAAACCTTGGTATTAGTGCCTTCCAGTACTTTTACAAATTCATTTGTTTTTGTTGCTATCGCACTCATGCGTTGCATGGCATTTAGCACTAATCGCTCTGCTTTTAAAATAGACTGGGATAAACCGGATACATAAAAACACACATCGCCATATTTCACTTTTTCCCCATCAGGAATGAGAACTTCTATCTCCAGTGTGGAATCCACAAAGTCAAACACCTGTTTAGCAAACTCCACACCAGCAATAATACCTTTGTCTTTAACCAAAAGTTTTGCCTCGCCCACAGCGTCATAGGGTATGCAAGCCAACGAGCTATGATCCCCATCCCCTATGTCTTCCCTTATTGCATTTGATATAATAAGGCTAAGCTCCTTTTCAAACAAGCGATTTAAATCCATGGTTTATAAATTTAAAGCTAAAATAAACAATTAATCCCGAAAAGGTTTAGGTTTTAAGAATAACGAATTGCAAAAAAAAGTAACTCCCAAGCATTTTTCACAAATCAGAACCTTTTAAACCGATAGCTAAGTATTTAAGAATTAGTTCTAGGTGAAAATTATTACTTAATTTTGAAAAATGAAGATTAAACTGCTCGCCATTGGCAAGACCGATAGTAAAAATATTCAGTTGTTAATAGACGAATATAGTAAACGTCTTGGTTTTTATATCGCTTTTGAAATACAGATAATCCCTGACATTAAAAATTCAAAAACACTTTCTGAAGTACAACAGAAACAAAAAGAAGGTGAAAGTATTTTAAAATTTATCGAGACCAGCGATCTGGTTTATCTTCTTGACGAAAATGGGACACATTTTTCATCCATAGGATTTTCAGAATTTATTCAGAAAAAAATGAATAGCGGCATCAAAAATTTAATTTTTATAATTGGTGGTCCTTATGGTTTTAGCGACGAAATTTACAAAAGGGCAAATGGAAAAATTGCACTATCAGCGATGACATTTTCCCATCAAATGGTGCGGATATTTTTTATTGAACAATTATACAGGGCCTTCACCATTCTTAAAAATGAGCCTTATCACCATCAATAAAATTCAGTTATTTTATAAATTCTAACATACATTAAAATGAAAATTGTTTTTGCTACAAACAACCAAAATAAAATAGAGGAAGTGCAGGCACAACTTCCTGACAGCATTACTCTCTTAAGTTTAGAATCCATTGGTTGCAAAGAAGATATTCCGGAAACC
>JBGTDF010000250.1:0-2014 GCA_041748455.1 Planktosalinus sp. | reverse complement strand
CAATGGCAAACCGCAGTTCACTTTTTATTCGCAGTTCCCTGAAACTATCTGATATAAAAAAGTACACTCCAAAATGCAGGGCATATTCCCCAAAATCTTCCAAAAAGACAAAAGGCTCAGGGGTTTTTAGGATTTTCTTTTGGGATCTTGCAGCGACCAATAATAACTCCCTTACTTTCTCAACATCAGCATCAAGGGCTACCCTTATGGTAACAACCTGTCTGGTATTTATATAATTCTGCGTATAATTTATTACCGGGTCTGTTACAAATTTATGGTTGGGAATAACAATTACTTTTTCATCGCGGGTTACCGCTCTCGTGGTGCGGAGTTTTGTATCAAAAACCTTGCATACTTTTCCATCGACCTCTATTACATCACCGGCTTGTACAGATTTATCCAAAACTATATAAATACCGCCAATGATGTCCTGAAAGATTTCGCGCATCGCAAGTCCAAGACCTATGAAAATAACCGCAGTGGCAGTCAAAAGAAGGGTGATATCAATACCTGCCGAGCTTAAAACAGAAACGAAAACCAGTATATAAATAAGATACCCTATGAAATTATAAGCACCTAGAAATCGCAATTTCTCGTCCGGCTCGAGTTTTCTCGTGTATATTTTACGGATAATTCTTAAAACTATTTTGACAACCAAAATAGCGAAGACAAGTAATAGAATAAGACCTACAGTAATAACTATTGCATTCTTTTCATTTCCAAAACTGATCAATTCAAATTGAAGAAAATCATTAAATGTGGCCCAAAAAGATTCCGGGATTACTTTAGTTACATTGTCTAATTTGCTTTCCATGTATAATTTAGTATTTCAGCCATTTGTACAGCTCTTTGTAGGTAGGTTTTTTGCCATACATCAAAATACCAACACGGTAAATTTTTGCTGCAAACCAAACTACTAAAGCAAATGTAGCAAACAATACTAACATAGAGATTAAAATCTCCCACCATGGAACCCCAAATGGAATACGCATCAACATCACAATAGGCGATGTAAGCGGAATATGCGAAAAAATTACCGCTACAGTGCCATGCGGATTTTCAATAACCGCAAAAAAGCCGACATACATTGCCAGCATTAGAGGGATAATGATGGGGAACATAAATTGCTGGGTATCTGTTTCATTATCTACCGCTGCGCCTATTGCCGCATAGATAGAACTGTATAAGAAATAACCGCCAATAAAGAATATCAAGAAAGAAACTATCAAAGTTACCATCGGTAATCTGGCGATATCATAGAGAACTGCTTGCATACCACTATTATTGACCTGATCCATCATATCCTGATTTGCCATGGTTTCCGGTTCAAGCTGTAGTCCTAAAAATGAAGTTGCAACAAATAAAAGAACACCACCCAGGACTATCCAGATTAAAAATTGAGTAATTCCGGCAAGGCAAGTTCCTATTATTTTCCCCATCATTAAATGATATGGTTTTACGGAAGAAATAATAATTTCAATAATACGGTTTGTTTTTTCTTCAATCACACTTCGCATGACCATATTGCCATAAATGATTATGAACATCATTAGCAAATAACCAGCCGCCCCGCCAAAGATTGCTTTGATCCAGCTCGACATTTTAGATGTTTGCTGCCCCTGGTAATTCTCTATTCTGATGTCCACATTGGATTTAGAAGCTTCAATTTGTGCTACGTTTACACCATCTTCTTCCAGTTTTAAGTTGGTGAGTTTGGTATTTAAACTTTTCTCAATGTATTGTATGGCCGAAATGTTAGGGGATCCTTCCACAAAAAACTGCATACTCCTGTCTAATTCGGTAAAAGAGGCTTCAGGAATATAAAGTAGTCCGTGATACTTACTCTCTTTGGCAATGGTTTTGGCATTTTCTAAATCGACGCCGGTGAGAAATGTGAATTTTAAATTTTCGGAATCTTCCAGTGCATCGCTTAACTTTTCACTGGCGTCAAATACAGCAATTGTCCTTACTTCTTCGTTATTCAAACTACTTAAATAAACCACTAAAAATATCA
>JBGTDF010000249.1:0-2425 GCA_041748455.1 Planktosalinus sp. | reverse complement strand
GGAATAAATGGAGGTATAGAAGGTTATAATAATGCTCAGAACTCCTTTTTCGAAAGGAATTCGATTTTCGGAAACTTAACAGAGGGAGGTAGAAAACATGCTGTATTACATTATGCCAGAGAGTATAATTTATTGGAAAATGGTATAACAGACATTCGATTTGAAAGGTTACCTAACAAATATGCAAGAATTACAGTACCTAATGAATCTGTTGCTAGTTCAACTAGGAATTATCCTGGTGGGGTAAATACTACCCTAACATTTAATTCAAAAAATATAGTTTCGATAACGAAGTTAAAGGAAACCCTTATACATGAGCGACAACATGCATGGGACTTTAAAAATGGATGGGCGCATAAGTTATTTATGCAAGTAGGGGGACATAGCAAAAAATGGGAAGCTTTAATGGAAATAAGAGCCCATAATAGTGCAAGGAATTTCGGTTTCAGAAGGGGTTATAACCAGGGAAATAATAAATATATAAATTTGTAATAAAAAACAACCAATATGAAAAGCAGCATTTATTTTTTTGCTTTAACCTTTATAGTGGTCGGATGTAAATCCATAAAAACGTTTAAGACTGGCCAAAAGGAATATTTTGCTGAGGAGACATACTATATTGGCCGAATGTGTGCTAATAGAAGCATATTAAAATATTTTGAGCCCTTAGGCTATTGTGATGAAGTAAGAATATCCATGTTCTATTTTGATTCATTAGGGCATGGAAAGCGTGGTCATTGGGAAGGTAATAATCCTTGGGCTTTAATGAATTTCAATTATTTTATAGATAATAATGAAATTGTATTCGATTTTTATAACTATGGTTATAAGGATACGGTTCATATTAAAAATAATAGGCGCACAATAATTGAGAACTCCGTTAGATTAAGAAGTCGTAAAATAAAAAGAATAAAACGCAACGAAAGACATCTAGATCTTCTAAATCAGTTGGAGAATTTTGATGATAGTCCATAAAGAAAAATAACTACTTTATTAAACCTTGCCTAATTGAAAAGTTAATTCTGAAAGAGGTGCAGGAAGCCGTTTTGGTAGGCTAAAAAGTTACGCAGAGGTTTTTAGGAGCAGCCCTCCACTATTCCTCGTTTGCAACGAGGACTAGCGAGAAAAGCGATTGTATGGCTATTTTTTTATACATCTTCCATTGCATTTTTATAGAAGCTCTGGGTCAGCAATGCCGGGTCACATACCCTCTATTATAGAGAGTCACAAGTCTGCCTTGGGAAGACTTGTGACAACGGGAGAACGTTACTATATCACTCATCACAAAATCAGCAATCAACAATTTTCCCTGTCGTCATTCCGGAATTTTTGTAGCTCAGCGGAGAAAATATCCGGAATCTTCGTGGAGCAAATAGGAAGTGGTTTACTAGACTCCCTTTTTCAGATTCCTGCTTGCACTAGGAATGACGAAAAAGGGTTACACGGAATGAAAAAAACGCGGCATTCTGCCCAACAGTATCCAAAAAATAATCATTTACACCTACCTTCCAGCTTCGAGCCATGCCTACCGGAATTTTTGTAGTAAAGCGGAGAAAATATCCGGAATCTTCGGTAAGCATACATTCGAGGATTAGGGGATTCGGTGAACCTGCGATCAATAAAGTAGCTTGTGAAAACACATACCACAGCGGCAAAATATGCGTCATTGAAAAAGAAGATATTTTTTGCATAATTGGCGGTAGTGGATTAAATTGTAACGCATCACAAAAATTTATTTAGCGGTAAATGCAATTGCTTGCCGAAAACGTAAAATAATTCGAGGTAGGCCAGAATAGACGGGACAAAAATTGAATTACTGTTTAAAGGCGACGAAGTAAATATGGAAGTGCAGGCACTGTATGTGACCAAAGACAAGCAAAACAAACAAACCAATGCTTCGGCTTTTTTATTTTCTGCGCTTACAGGTGCCTTCGGTATACTGCCCGTAGGAGAGGGCCAGCAGCTATACAGCACCCTTCACAGCGCCATGGGCATGACGAGCCTTATGCCTATGGGTGCGGATGAGACGCCTGCTGCGTACCTTAACTATATATTTGTAGACGAAAACTACAAAAACCCTGTAGTAGGTTTTACCAAAGTAAGTCAGGCGGCTGATGGCAGTTGGGAGACGTTGGAAAGCACCTTTAAGGCAACCGAAGCGGGACATTTGTTTGTGTATGTAAGCAATGAAAGCCAGGAAGATGTCAATGTGTATTTTGATGACTTCGTAATTATGAGTCATTCCGATATCCATGTTTTGCAAATGGAAGACTACTACCCCTATGGCCTGCCGATAGAGCCATTGTCTTACAAGACAGAGAACATGACCTATCCGAATAGGTTTTTGTACCAAACCAAGCAGTGGATTACAGAAGAAAACGCACCTCTGGATTTGTATGACTTTCATGCGAGACTTTACGACCCA
>JBGTDF010000248.1:0-2847 GCA_041748455.1 Planktosalinus sp. | reverse complement strand
TAGTTTTTAATTGCTTATATATTACTGTCATATTTAAGAATAAAATATCTACAGTCTCTGTAATATTAAGTCTATTTTTATTGTAGTGTAAGCATAATAGGGCATAAAAAAAGAAGGGTTGTTTTTTAACAACCCTTCTTTATAAAAAAATTTGAAAATGGAATTAATCTATACCTAGTTTCTTCTTAAGGTTAATGTAACACGAGCTCCTGATACATAAGAAGGATCTGCGTTATCAATAGCAAGAATTACAGGTGTAGGATCACCGGTAAGGGAAACATCTGTTCCTGTAAAGAAAAAGGATCCTCTGCGCTCATTAGCAGGTATAGTAACTGTAGAGTCAAAACTATAATTTTCAGCACCTACTTCAGAGCCTTCTGCAATAACTACTACATTGAAACTTCTGTCTGTACTTACAACATCAGATACAAAAACCCCGATCTCTCTTGTTGCAGTTCCTCCAGGAGGTAAAACTATTGCCGGAGCAGCACCAATTACTCCCGTAATACCAACAACAGAATCTCTTTCAGATTCAAAATCTTTAAAATCATCACAAGAGATAATAAAGGTTGATATAATTAAGGTGATTGCTATTATTTTAAAATTTCTCATGGTCTTTAATTTTAGTTATAATTTAATATCCTGGATTTTGTTGTAAATTAGGATTTTGATCAATCGACTCAATAGCAATTGGTAATTGAAATTTAAAACTACCTGCTTCCAAAAATAAATTGGTTGAAGGTGTTCCTGTACCATCAGCAAAGTCTCCAAAAGGACCTCTTTCTATTGGAAGATTCCATCTTTTTAAATCAAAAAATCTTTGATATTCAAAAGCATATTCTAAACGTCTTTCTAAACGTATAGCATCACGAAGAGCATTTCCTGTTTCTCCACCGGTAAATGTGGTATATCTTTGGTTTCTCAGTATATCTAAAGTAGCTAGAGCTTGAGCTGTTTGACCTAATTCAAATTGAGCTTCCGCTTTATTTAATAAGGCCTCTTCTGCTCTTAATATTTTAAAGTCAACTAATCCGTTACTTTGACCGGGTCTGCCAAAAAGTTTTTTAATAGCATTCCATTGTAATCCACCGGTATTAGATCCTAAAAATATATAGGCATCCTTTCTGATATCTTCCTCTTGGAATTTTTGAAAAAATTCAAAAGATACCGCATACTCAGGTATAAGGGTTGTTACATTACCCTGACTCCAAGTTACACCAATATTTAAGTTTAAAACTGTGGGATCATTTGGTATATAGAAAACCAATCCATCTTGATTAGTATCTTCCCATACACCCGGAACGCTTGCGCGAGGAGCAATTGAAGTGGAAACATTATTTGCTGCATTTATTGCATTTTGCCATTGCCCCATATATAAATAGGCTCTGGATAACAATACATTAATAGCATCCCTTCCCATTCTTCCGGGAGGATTAGTAGCATTTATCCCTGCAGCAGCTTCAGTCAAATCTGTAATGATTTTTTCATATACTGCACCCACTGTTTCCCTTGAAGGTTCTACAAGAGGATCTGGTTCTACAAGATATGCAACTCCAAGAGATCCATTAGCATCACCGGATTGGGTGGGGATTTTGCCAAATGTTCTTACTAAGTCAAAATGAGCCATTGCGCGCAGGGCTTTTGCCTCTGCTTCAATATTTGCTTTGTTTTCCCCTTGATAATCTGCGGTAAAAGACAAAACATTATTTGCTCTAAAGATTACTGTGTAAGCACCTACATAAAAACCTCTAATGGTTTGTGATGGTAAATACTCAAAATCGTGTAAAACTCTTTTAGTTTGACGCCCTCTGGTTGTAAGTGTAACGTTGTCACTTATAACATCGGGAAAACTTAACATAGAACCTCCATCACCACTGCCATAATATCCTGCACTTGTCAATGCGCTATAAACACCTCTAATTCCATTTTCAAAATCATCAGCTGTGATAAAAGCATTTTCTGATGCAAATTCATCAAATGGTAATTGGTCAAGTTCTTTTTCACAAGATGTAAATCCTGTTACTACAAGAGCCAAAATCGCAATTTTATTTATTAATTTTTTCATTGTTTATTTTATTTTAAATTAAAAACTTACATCTATTCCTACTTGAAAAGATTTCGTGTTTGGATAACTAAAAAGTGTGGCCTCACCTGGTGCTACAGTGTTAACAAAGTTAATTGTTTCACCAGACGAAATACCTACTTCAGGATCTCCAAAAAACTCAGTAAATGTCAATAGGTTTTGTCCTTGAACATAAACTCTTAGAGAATTTAGTGGACTTCTTTCCAATAAATTTTTTGGGAAAGTATAAGATAATGTTACATTTCTTAAACGTATGTAATCCCCTTTCTCTAAAAATCTGTCAGAAGCAATTACATCAGCTCTATAAATTGGGCTGGGTAGTACATCTGTATCTCCTGGTTTTTGCCAGTAATTAAATGCACCTACATGATGATTTCCATTTGGTCCTACACCATCAGTTTCAATAGCTGCTCTAACAAAGTTATTGATGTAATTTCCAGATTTGAAAACAAAATCTGTTCTTAGACCAAACCCTTTATATACAATATTATTAAAGAAACCACCTTCAACATCTGCAATAGTAGAGCGTCCATTTAAAACCCTGTGATCTGTTCCTTCTTCAAATTCTGATACTAATTCAGCAGCTGTATAGATATTATCATCTATACCAAAATAGAGTGGTCTTCCTGTATTAGGGTCAACTCCTGCATATCTTACTAAATAATGTTGATTTAATGCTTCACCTTCTCTCCATAGAATATTGAACGCAGTTGGAGGTGTAATATCTAAGCCATCAGGCAAACTTACAATAGAATTGTCAATAA
>JBGTDF010000247.1:0-1780 GCA_041748455.1 Planktosalinus sp. | reverse complement strand
CCTGCGGAAGTCTGTAATTTAGCAACATCATTAAATCACCCCGGCTAAACCGCAAAAAAAAAGATGAAAAAACACAACTACAGTGCAGGCCCTTGTATTTTACCGCAATCCGTTTTTGAATTGGCTTCTAAAGCTGTCCTTAATTTTAATAATTCCGGTTTATCGCTTCTAGAAATTTCGCACCGCAGCAAAGATTTTGTGGCGGTAATGGATAATGCCAGAAGTCTAGCTTTGGAACATTTAGGTCTGGAAGGAAAAGGATATCAGGCTTTGTTTTTACAGGGAGGTGCCAGTTTGCAATTTTTAATGGTTGCCTATAATTTACTCGAGAAAAAAGCAGCGTACCTAAACACAGGTACCTGGGCAAGTGGTGCTATAAAGGAAGCAAAAGCTTTTGGATCTATTATCGAAGTGGGTTCTTCCAAAGAAGCCAATTTTAATTATATCCCAAAAAATTACACTATCCCCGAAGATGTGGATTACTTTCACTGCACGAGTAACAATACCATTTTTGGCACACAAATGCAGCACTTTCCGGAAACAAATGTTTCTCTTATTTGCGATATGAGCAGTGATATTTTCTCACGGGTGTTGGATTTTTCAAAATTTGACCTCATTTATGCCGGCGCACAAAAAAACATGGGCCCTGCAGGAACAACTCTAGTGGTGATCAAGGAAGAAATACTGGGCAAAGTCACACGCCACATTCCTTCCATATTGGATTATAAAATCCAGATAGATAAAGAAAGTATGTACAATACCCCGGCGGTTTTTCCGGTATATGTTTCCATGCTGACTTTAGAATGGCTAAAAGATTTCGGCGGTATTGCTGCCATTGAAAAAATAAACAATCAGAAAGCTGCATTGCTTTACGCGGAAATAGATGGCAACGAATTATTCACGGGATTTGTAGCCCAGAAAGAAGACCGCTCAAAGATGAATGCTACTTTTAACTTAACCGATGAAGCGCTTACCTTAACCTTTGAAGGTTTAGTTAAAGAGGCAGGAATAAACGGCCTCAACGGCCACCGAAGTGTGGGTGGTTACCGCGCTTCCATGTACAACGCATTGCCATTGGAAAGTGTGCAGGTATTGGTAGATGTGATGAAGCATTTAAAAAGCAAAGCATAAATACAAAAAAATTAAAAAGAACAGATGAAAGTTTTAGCAAACGACGGAATTTCCAAGAGTGGTATAGATGCATTGCAGCATGCAGGAATCGAGGTAATAACTACTAAAGTGGCGCAGGAACAATTGGCAAATTATGTCAACGAGCATAAAATTGATGTGGTATTGGTGCGCAGTGCAACAACCGTGAGAAAAGAAGTTATTGATGCCTGTCCTTCCCTTAAAATTATTGGAAGAGGTGGTGTGGGCATGGATAATATCGATGTGGCTTATGCCCGCGAAAAAGGACTTCACGTTATAAATACCCCGGCTTCCTCATCCGGTTCTGTTGCAGAATTGGTTTTTGCGCATTTATTCACCGGTGTTCGATTTTTACACGATGCAAACCGCAATATGCCTTTGGAAGGCGATTTAAAATTCAATGATCTTAAAAAAGCCTATGCAAAAGGCAGTGAGTTAAGAGGTAAAACACTTGGCATTATAGGTATAGGCCGCATTGGAAAAGAAGTCGCAAAAATAGCAATAGGATGTGGCATGAAGGTCATTGCTTCAGACAGTCTTGTGGATAAAGAAATCATTGAACTTGACTTTTTTGACGGTCAAAAAATTGCAGTGGAAATACACACACAACCCCTGGAAGAAATCCTGAAAA
>JBGTDF010000246.1:0-13865 GCA_041748455.1 Planktosalinus sp. | reverse complement strand
AGAGCATCCAAAACTGGAAGAACACCTTGTGGACCTTTTTGATTTAGAACAGCATTCCAAAGAATTTCAAGCAGATGAGGTATTCTGTTGCATAGGTACCACAAACGCTAAAACACCGGATAATGAAACCTACCGAAAAATAGATTACGGGATTCCTTTCGCTGCAGCAAAATTGTGCAAGAAGAACAACATTCCCACTTTTATAGTTATTTCTGCCATGGGAGCAAACCTGAAAAGCAAGGTTTTTTACAACAAAACCAAGGGAGAAATGGAACGCGATGTTTTAGCACAAAACATTAAGGATACATACATTTTACAACCCGCGTTGATTGCCGGTGTTAGAAAAGAAAAGAGATTGGGGGAGTCCATAGCAAAATTTTTTCTCGGCATTTTAAACCCCATTCTTCCTAAAAAATACCGGTCCATTTCGCCGGAAACTATTGCTAAAGCGATGATTTACATTGCAAGTAACAAACATCCTAATGTGCGTATAGAAAGTGATAAAATCAAAGAAATTGCAGCCCATGCAGGAAATTGAAAGAAAGTTTTTAGTCACTTCTGAAGCATTTAAGAAAGAAGCTTTTCAACAAACAACGATAGTTCAGGGATTTCTGAATTCTAATGAAAATCGCACGGTTAGGGTACGGATTATGGGCGAGAAAGGATTTTTAACAGTAAAAGGAATTTCCAATGCAGCGGGCACTATAAGAACTGAATGGGAAAAAGAAATTACCGTTGCCGAAGCCGAAGCACTTATACTTCTTTGCGAGCCCGGAGCCATTCATAAAACCCGTTATGAGATTAAAGTAGGAAAACATATTTTTGAAGTAGATGTATTTTCAGGGGACAATGAAGGTTTAATTATCGCAGAAGTGGAACTGAAAGTAGAAGATGAAAAATTTCAAAAACCCTCATGGCTGGGAAAAGAAGTGACAGGTGAGATTAAATACTATAATTCGCAATTGAGCTTGAACCCTTTTAAAAAGTGGCAATGATCTCCAACACGACTTCGAGATAAACTTGGGAGGGTTTTAAATTGCGTTAAAAAGCTGTAGGTTATTCTTAATTAAATTTGACGACTTCAATAGTTTCTTTTATGGTGTTCCCTTCCTGATCCATCACAGATAAAACATAGCTGCCCGGTTCTATTACCAAAGCCAGTTCATGAAAAGTTGTTGTATGTCCCATAAAAGTGGCGTCTAAGTACCAGTATACCGTTGTATCGGGATTGCTATGTGCTAGTTTGAATATAATATCATTTATATTTTCATCAAAATCCTTCGGAAGAAGAACTTGTTCCCTGCTTTTGGGATAAATAAAAGCCATAATAGGTTCATTATCCCCCATACAATCCGGATGTAATGTGGGCAGCATTTTATACTGTGGGTGCAATGCTGCAAAATAATACTCTATTACCGGCGGGAATGTAAACCAATTCATTTGTTTTATATTCTCTAAAGGATAACATGAGGAATTAACTCGGTAATTTTCCGCTTGATTTAAAAATACCTGATGATGATAAGGACAGGAAACCGTTTTGGTGCCTTGCAGTGGGATCCATTCCTCAGATGTATGCTCACAATATATACCTGCACGATAACCTGATTGCGTGCATATAGTTGCTTCTATAAGATCGTCATAGGGTATATCAAACCAAAGTTTTTTGTAGGGAAGAACCTTTAACACATCAAATAATATGGGTGCAGCTGCTTGAAGACCAGTTATCCCTGGACGACCTTCACCGTCAGCGTTACCTACCCAAATACCTATCGCATAATCAGGTGTTACGCCCACGGCCCACGCATCCTTAAATCCATAACTGGTTCCTGTTTTCCAGGCTATAGGTCTCGCATCCTGATAAAAACTCCAGTTTTCATCTGCGCTAGGCCTATTGGTTTCCCGCAAACTCTCAAGTGTTTTGTATATAGCACCTGCACTAAATACAGGAGCTTGATGTTGGACCTTTCCATAATCTACCATTTCACCGGCCTTATAAATGGGGTCTGCAAATTCGTTGGAACGGTATTGACTGGAATTGGAATTAAAATAATTCAAGGTTGCCGCCATCCCTGCATATACTTTTGTTACTTCTAAAAGACTGCTTTCAGCACCCCCTAAAATCAAAGTGAGTCCATAATGGTCTGCCGGTTTATCCAGATGTCCCAAATTCAATTTTTTAAGCTGATTGTAAAAGCGGTGCAATCCATATTGCTGAAGTGTTCTTACCGCCGGGACATTTAATGACCTGCTCAAAGCGGAACTCGCCGGGACAGCACCGTTGAACTTCTTTTCAAAATTTTGCGGACTGTATCCATTAACTGTTGTGGGGACATCGGCAACTAATGTGTTGGGAAGAATTTCCCCGGCATGCAGTAGGGAAGCAAATAAAAAGGGCTTTAAGATACTCCCGGTACTTCTGGGCTTATCAATTACGTCCACAAATTTTTCATTTTCTATCGTAGTAGGGGAGTTTCCTATATAACCTAACAATTCACGTGAATGGACATCGATTACAACAATCGATAGGTTATGGATCTGGTTTTGGTGCAGTTGAAAATAATGGTCATAGGCTATACGGTTCAACTGTTCTTGAAGGTTTAGTTGCAAGGTGGTTTTAATACGTTTCCCCGGATGATTTCGTTTTATTTTTTCAGTAAAATGAAGTGATTTTTCAGGAAGCACAACCGGTTTTCCCGGAAGTTCCTCCAGCAGAGCCAAGGCATAGGTAGTTTCATCCAATATACCTTTCTTCCATAATTTTGTTAAAAGGCGGTCTCTTTTTTCCTTCAGGATTATTTCATTTTTACCCGGGAAAACCAGAGAAGGGGCATTAGGTAAAACGGCCAGTGCAGCGCTCTGACCCCAACTTAGCTCTTCGGCAGAAACTCCAAAGTATCGCCATGAAGCTGTTTCCAGGCCTACAATATTTCCACCAAAAGGAGCATTTGTGACATAGAGATTTAAAATTTCTTTTTTGCTGTACCCGGCTTCCATTCTCGTGGTCTGCAGCAGTTCTATTATTTTTTCGAAATAAGTGCGTTGTTTATTTTTTCGTGAAAGCCGGATAACTTGTTGGCTAATAGTACTTGCTCCTCGTCGTTTACCCAAAAACAGATTGTCTTTAAGGGCCTTTCCTATGGAAATTGGATTAAAGCCCGGGTGTTTATAGAAGTGTTCATCTTCAAAATATAACACACAGGTTGCAAAACGGTGAGGTATCGAATCCAGTGCCGGGAATCGCCATTGACCGTCACTTGCAATTCGGGCTCCCAGTAATTCCCCTTCTTTGCTTTCAACAACGGTAGAGGTAGGATCTATAAATAATGGATTTGGCAAACAGAAAAACCACGCTAGCAATAATAAAATTAGTATCGATAGTTTGATTTTATGTTTTATGAAGGCCTTTTTTATTTCTGCTTTTCCAAAAACCATTTATTGTTCTACTTTAACCCATTGTCCTTTGTTCCTGGCCAAATAATCATTGTTGTACATAGCTTCAGCTTGTGAGCCCGGCAGATAATAGGTGCCCAAATAAGACGCATTAAGTTTTACGGTAAAGGTTTTGGTCTCTTTTCTGTTTAAATCGAAATAAAAATGCACCCGGTCATCACGAATGTCGGTATATCTTGCATTTCCTGCAGCGCCTCCACCCAGCTCTGTGAAACTTGTATTCACTATTTCCCAACCTCCCGGGAAAAGTTGGGAAATCGCAACATTATCAATAAAATCGTTTGAGGTGTTTTCAATGCGCACCTGTGCTGTTATTTCTGTACCCTGACGCAAGCTGCTAATATCAATTCTCTTACCTTCACCATCAAAATAATTGGTTGTAACCGAAAGGTTTCTGCGTTCTGCAAGTTCTTCCCCTACAGGTAATTTTCCGGACTGTACTAATCTCACATATACAACATTGTCTTTTGTATTTTTGAATGTTAAGGTATTTTCACCCAAAACAAAACCTATTTCCCGTTGTGCTATAGCTTGATGGGTTTTAATAGTATATGATTTTCCATTTTGTATAAAACTCACTTCAAGTGCTTTACCACCGTTTTTCACTACCATTTTTGCGAGTGCCATTAATGCATAAGATGTTTCTTGTGTACTGAACCATCTGGAGGAGGAAAGGTCTTTTGCCAGGGATACCGAAACTTCCCTTTGCTTAGGATCGTTTATAAGAACAAGGGTTTCCAGTGCCATTGCCCGGTTCCTGAAAGGGGAACCATAAGTATGATAATCATATTTCTGTGGTTGAAAATCTATATTTGCAGACTGTGCAAGTTCCTTGGCCACACGATCCTGACCTGCAAGTGCATAAGCTGCTGCCAATCGCCATTTAGCGTCATTGCTCAAGTTTTTGCTTTCCCGCAATCGATTCATTGACGCAAGTTCTGCTTGACCTGCAAGCGCAAGGGTATACAATCGGTAGGCTTGTGTGAGTTCTGTATTGTATGATGCTATATTGCTTCGCCACTGCCGTGCTGCATTTTGCTGAAATCGCAACCAATTGCTTAAAAAAGTAACCGGTAGTGCATACCCTTTTCTTTTAGCTTCGAGCATGAAATGACCTACATAATTGGTACTCCATCCATCTGCTTCCCTTTCACCGGGCCAATAACTTAGTCCGCCATCAGGGCTTTGGTAGGTATTTAATTTATGGATGGCAGCTTCTACATTTTTCTGGATTTTTTGTTTTCTGTCGAGGGTAATATCAAAAACATCTGCAAGGTATAGCTGGGGAAAGGCTGCGGAGGTTGTTTGCTCGACACACCCGTGTGGGTATTGTATCAAATATTCCATTCTTTTAGTGAAATCCATGGGAGGAAGCGTGGAAAATTCCAGATAAGCAGCATTACTTCCCACCACGCCAAAGGTGGAAAATGAGAGTTGCTGTTCACCATTTGGATTTAGGGTAAGGTCTGTTACTTTTTGGGTAATGGGATTTGGGTTCTCCACATCAATTTCTACCTGATAACTTGTGTTTTCCCCTCCTCCTGAGGCTTTGATATCTATGGTTTGTATACCGATGGTTGGCAGGACCTCATATTCAAAATTAATAATTTGTTCACCTATGGATGCAAAGGAAATTGATTTTTGATTTCCGTTTATGGCTTTTAAACCGGCTGAAGTATTTATTTGCAATGTGACATTTTTAACTTTAGGGTCCATGGCAAAAACGGTTACTGGTAATGTAATTTTTTCACCGGGCGATAATTTTCTTGGTAAGGATGCTAAAACCATGAGTGGTTTTCTCACCGGCACAGTCTTTTCAGCATTACCATAAGCGGCTTTTGTATTGTCTGCTGCAATTACCATGGCCCTAACCGAACCCACATAATTAGGCATTTTCACGGAGTGGGATTTTTTCTCACCTGTTTTTAAAGTAAATGGGCCCAGGTAAGTTACCACGGGTTTGAAGCGATCTGCTTTTCGGTTTTTGGCTCCAACTGCTTCATCGCCACCACCTATGGCATATATGTTTTCCACACTACCTGAATAGGCCCCTATTACATAATCATACATATCAAAAGTTTTAACCCCCAAAGCTTCCCGGGTATAAAAAGCATTATGTATCTCAGGCGTTTTAAATCTGGTGAGGTCCAGTAAACCTTCATCTACTATGGCGATGGTATAAGTCATCGCTTTTTTATTTTTTTCAGATACTTTTACGGTGTAATTTTCTTCGGGTTTCAAAACCGCCGGAAGTTCCAGTATAGGTTCCAAAATAGTGGAAGGGTCTTCCACTAAAAGCGGGATAACCCCATACAAACGAATGGGGAGGTCATTTGCGGTTTGTTCATGAGGTTGCAATAAGGAAATATTTACATAAATGTTAGGGGCCATTTCCTTGGTAATGGTGATATTTGATTTGGTTTCCCCTCTTTGGGTTTCTACCCATCGGGTTTCCAGCACTTCGGTACCGTTTTCAATACTTAAAAGCGCACGACCTTCACTTCCGGAAGGAAATGAAATGGTAGCATTTTCACCAACATTGTACTTTTCTTTATCTGCTGAAAATAACAGCATTTTAGCACTTTCAGAATCCCCTCCGGGCCTTGAACCCCAGTTTCTGTAGAAATATGCAATACGTCCAGTCGCATGACCACTATTGGGATCAATGATGCGTATCAAATATCTGCCACTTTCTGCTTCGGGAATATTCAGGTTAAAACTGGTTCTTCCATTGGCCGCAGTCGTAATTTTAAAATCCTGAACAGGACGATGTACGGTCGCATTTTCATAACTGGAAAGATTATCTTGTCCGCGGCTCCACCACCAGCGCCATTCAATACGAAAAACTTTTACCTCCAGTTGCCTGTTACCGGAAACAACGCCTTTTTCATTAACAGAGGCAACATCAAATGTGGTATTTTCATCGGTAAAGTAAGAACCATAAGCTTTGGGTTTGGGCGATTGTATTCCTACAAAATGACTAAACGGGGCCAAATCTTTAGAAATTACATCTATGGAAAAATCCCCTCCGCCCTCAAATACTTTAGTCAGGAAATTAGCCCGTAACATTCCCGGTGAATTCTTTCCAAGCTCGAGGTTCTTGAGAAAATTTATATTCCCTTCTTCATTTAATTTTCCTTTAAGTATTTGAATTTCTGTTTCCTCAAATGTCCTTACCGGATCAGTAAACACATAGTTTGGAAAATCTTTAAATGCAGTTGAGGTTGTCCTGATGCTCGCATCCATTTCAATGTTGAGATTTCGCGCAGGCGCACCATGTAGCCAAGTAATATTTGCCGAACCTTTTACCGGTTTGCCTGAAGTAAGGATAGCATCTTCAAAATCCAGGTTTATTTTTAGACGGTTAGGTTTTATGGTCGCTACCCGCAAAACTTCAGAAAACTGAGCTCCCCCCACTTGTATGGTTGCCCTCCAATTTCCGGCAGGGGAAGAAGGATCTGTGGCTATGGGGAAGTAATAGACATTATTATGTCTATTTTGTACCACGGTTTTTTGAACTACTTTACCGCGGGCATCGCTTACTTCCAATGTAACCGGATGTCCTTTAGGCAATGGATTGCTCAGATCATTCAATACAAATGTTAGATGGATGCTATCGCCGGGGCGATGAACTCCTCTTTCTGTGTAGATATATCCCTTGAGACCTTTTTGAAGTTGTTTTCCCGCTATATCAAAATTGCTGAGTGACAATGCATTCCCGTCATCCAGTTTTAAATAAGCATAGTTGTTGTCTTTTTGTGCTATGGCAAATGCAGCATTTTTATTTCCGTCATAAAGCATTAATCCGTTTGAGCCTGTGGTAATTTGGTCAATGAGTTGTTGTTGAAAATTATAAAGGGATATTTTTACACCTCCCTCAGGTTTGGCGGACAAAAGGTTGGAGGTTGCAAAGTGATAGGATTGATTAGTTCCTTTTTTAACAATAAAACCTAAATTAGAACCTAAAATGGTATTGCTCAATAACCGCTCTTCATTATAATATGCCTCGTGACAAGGGTTGTCCCTCTGTTCCCAGTTATAGGAATAGTTGCGCCAGCGGTAGATGCGATTGTCCCAATATTGTTGCTCCCTTTCTTCCTCATCTTCTGCCATGGACTCCGTAAAAGAGTCTTCGTAATAATCATCATAATATTCTTCCTCTTCGTTCACGCTTGTTGTGGAATCCTGACAGATATAGGAACTGTGCTCTTTTTTAAAACTTAACTCCACGCGGTACAACGCACCGGGATCGGCTTTGAAATATTCGGAAAGGTTAAGCCCATATGCTTTCCACTGCCCGTCGTCCTGCAGTCCTTCTTTTGTGAGGGATATTGTTTTTTTTGCTATTCTTCTTCCTACCCTATTAAGATTATATGGGGAATTATCGTTTAGATTGACAGATTGCAAATACTGTAGAATATTATTTTCATAAATTTTTATAATCCTCACTTCCACCGCATTTAGATTCACGGCTTCAAAATAATAGGGGGTGGAACCGGCATTGGGCAATATAACCCCATTGGAAATGGATCGCAGTGCGGGCTTGAGTTGTTCAAAAGATATTAATTCTGAAAAAGTTTTTTTCAATTTATAATTATCTGTACTACTAATACCCTGAAATATTTCTACCAGGGCATTGCCAATTATCCTGTCTGAAGGATATACCCTTAGTATATTCCCGTCCACTTCAAATCTGAGGTTGGTTTTGTCTTGAATGGTAACGAGTCCATTAAAATTTTGATTTTCTTTTAAAGGGTCAGAAAAATTTATTTTTAAGAAAGTATCCGGTATCAAAGTCGCGGTTACATTTACAACCGAAAAGTTGTTTTTGCCATAAACCGGGAATGTGGTTGTTCCTTTAGTCTCTGATTTTATGGAATTTCCATCCCAGGAGATTAAAAGTTCAGAATCTTCATCATAACGTTTGATACTGTCGATAACAAAATCGAAAAGTCTTGCCCCGGCTGATGTCTCTTTAAATTTAACTTTTCTTGATTCGTTATTTTGTTTTACGGAAACAAGGTTTTTAAGCATTTGTGGGTCAAGAACATCATTGGATTCCAGTGTTCCGGAAACATATTGCCATTCTTTGCTATAAGATTGTAAATCCCCAATGGTGATTTTAAAATTTGGGGTCAGGGTTTTAAAACTAAATGTAAACTTTTTGAATTCTTTTTTTAAATCGTCATAAAATTTATCAAGTTTTAAGGTTACTGCATATTCCGTATCGGGTTGTAAATGGTTTTCAGGGATAAACAATAAACTTCGCCCATTTTCTATTATTAATTTACCCGGAACTTTGGGGGATATTTGTATGTAATCTGCCGGGAGTTCCTGCGTAAGATCAAATTGATCCAGGGTTTTGGAAAACTCTACTCTAATGGGCTCAGTTATTGAAATTCTTCCGGTAGTATGTTGCACTATATACTCCCTGAACTTGTAAAGGTTGTCCGTTTCTTGGCTTTTGTCTTTTTTCCCGCAAGAAAAACACAAAAGAAAAATACTTGTTGCAGCAAAGAGCTTGATAAAAAATTTCATTGGTATTGGGTTGGGTATTTACAAAATAAAATTACCACTTATTATATGAATATTCCCTTTCTACCTTACAAATTTTTACATCATACCAGGCATACCAATCTTTTTTTCCTTTTCGTTGTGCAACGAGATGGTCTGTTTGCTTTTTCCAGTTTTTAATAGCTTCCAAACTTTCCCAATAGCTAACCGTTATGCCAATTTCATTTCTGGCACTTTCTAATTTAAGGAATCCCGGTTGTTGTTTTGCAAGGGTTTCCATTAAAGCAGCAGTTTCATTATAACCGGTATCATCATCCCTTTTCTTGGAAGTGAAAATAACAGCATAATAAGGTTTGAAAGTTGTTTCCATTAGTTTTTGTAAATAGATATTATCAGCTCTCCATCAGCATTCATGGAAGCACGATACATTCCCTCTGTATTAAATTCCATGACCATGTTGCCATCTTTATCAATAGCTACAATTCCGCCATCACCACCTAGTGCAGGTACTTTTTTCTGAATGACTTCTTTTGCAGCTTCCGCTAAAGTGAGCCCTTTGTATTCCATAAGTGCCGAAATATCGTGTGCCACTACCGCTCGAATAAAATACTCTCCCCATCCTGTGCTGGAGACTGCGCAGGTAGCATTATTTGCATAGGTGCCCGCACCGATTATTGGCGCATCCCCGATTCTGTTCCATTTTTTGTTTGTCATACCTCCAGTGGAAGTACCTGCAGCCAGGTTGCCGTGTTTATCAAGAGCTGCTGCACCCACAGTTCCAAATTTGGAATCTTTCTTGGAAATATCTTTAAAAGCAGTTTTCCCATCGTGGTCCAATTCGGTTTTTTCAGAATCTTTAATACGTTGCAGTGCTTGAAAACGACTTTCTGTATAAAAATAATTAGGGTTCATTAATTCAAATCCTTGTTCTGAAGCGAATTGTTCCGCACCCTGACCACTAAGCATCACGTGAGGGGAATTTGTCATCACTTTAATGGCGAGATCAATAGGGTTTTTGATTTTTGTAACCCCTGAAACTGCTCCGGCATCCAGATTAGACCCATCCATTACAGAGGCATCTAATTCATTGGTTCCCTCGTTAGTAAAAACTGCTCCTTTTCCGGCATTAAAAAGCGGGGAATCTTCCATTATATTTATGGTTTTTGCAATAGCTTCGAGGCTTGTACCGCCATTATTTAGTATGTCATATCCGGTTTTAATTGCTTTTTCGAGAACCTGATGGTAAGCAGCTTCGAGGGAATCGCTCATATTTTCTTTTAGAATGGTACCGGCGCCACCATGAATTACGATACCAAATTCATTTTTATTGTGATTTTTTTCTGACACAAATGTCGTTTCGTCGGATTTATGCGTCTTTTTATCGGTACAAAAAGCAAAAAATACACATAGAAATGTTAAAATTGTGATTTTTTTCATAATTTTTTTGTGAAAATTAGTTGAATTATAAAAGTAAGCAAAACCCTTGTATTTCCTACGTTTTTTTGTGTTTTTATTTGTAGGAAACACTCAATATATTTTAATAAATAATCGATTAAGTGCTTTATTTTAAGATAAAGTGTATTTTGTATGCATATTTTACTTACATTTGAATTGTATTGATTCCCAAAGTTGATACAAAACTAAGTTCCCAAACTTAACCTACTTATTATGAAAAACATTTACACTGGGCTTATAGCCATGGTACTTCTTGTTACCTTTACTTCTTGCTCAAAAGAAGATTTATCAGAAGTTGAAGACCTTTCTTACAATGTTGATTTAAGCATTGTTAGTAAAAATGATGTTCAAATGTCCAGGGACATTTTAGAACTCGTTAATGCGCATCGTGTTTCCATTGGTTTGGATGCATTGATTATGGATCAACAATATGCATCTGCATATGCTGTGGATCATACAGATTACATGATTGAAATAAGTAAAATTAACCATGACAATTTTCATTTACGCTCACAAGCACTTAAAAACAGAGGGGCTAGTCGTGTGGGTGAAAATGTTGCCTTCGGTTACACCGATGCCGCAGCCGTTGTAAACGGCTGGTTAAACAGTCCGTCACACAGGCTAAATATTGAAGGGGATTATTCTCACAGCGGTTTTGGTGTATTTAAAAATGACTCGGGCAATTACTTTTTTACCCAGTTGTTTTATTTAGATAAGTAAACTATTTTTCTTCCCATATATTTTTTGGATAACTACATTTCCTGTATTTTTACAATAACGTAAAACATACAGGAAATGGCTATTCAAAAACCTTTTAACCTAAACAAGTGGATAGAAGAAAACAGAAACCTTCTAAAACCACCGGTAGGCAACAAAAACATTTATAAAGATGCCGGGGATTATATAGTAATGATTGTAGGTGGGCCAAATGCCCGAAAGGATTATCACTATAACGAGACCGAAGAATTGTTCTACCAGTTAGAAGGCTCCATACAAGTTATTATTCAGGAGGATGGCGAACGTAAAGTAATGGATCTTCATGCGGGCGATATGTATCTCCATCCTGCTAAAACCCCCCATTCCCCTGTCAGGGAAGCAGGATCTATAGGACTTGTTATTGAACGCAAAAGAGCCGGGGAAGGGTATACAGATGGTTTGCTTTGGTTTTGTGATAACTGCAACAACAAAATACATGAAACCTATTTTGAACTTCACGATGTGGAAAAAGACTTCCTCCCACACTTTAAAACCTTTTATAATTCTCTAGAACTTCGCACTTGTAATAAATGTGGAATCGTTATGGAAACCGACCCAAGATTTACAGAGAGCAAATAAAATTCACAGCATAATTTAAATCTAATCCTTTTCCTAACAATAAGAAGTAAGATATAAATCTGCCTTTTTCTCATACCAGAACTTCTTCTGTTTTCTTTTCATTGGCCATTGAAATATGTATCTTTGCAGAAATATTTTTTTGCAAATCAAAACATACAATATGTCAAAAACCGCAACCGCATTTGGAATTCAAGATGCGTTAGATCAACTGGGAATTAAAGATATAAACAATGGAACATCCACAGGTTCTGACTGGTTTTCTTCTGAAGAGGAAATTGCATCCTATTCCCCTGTAGATGGCAAACTTATAGCCAAAGTAAATGCTACAGGAAAAGACGATTATGAAAAAGTAATAACCACCGCAAGGGAAGCATTTATGGAGTGGCGTTTAAAGCCGGCACCTTTGCGTGGAGAAATTGTAAGACAGTTTGGTGATGAACTTCGAAGGCTTAAAGAGCCCTTGGGAAAACTAGTCTCCTATGAAATGGGCAAGTCGTATCAGGAAGGACTTGGCGAAGTGCAGGAAATGATTGATATATGTGATTTTGCAGTGGGACTTTCCCGTCAGCTTCACGGTTTGACTATGCACAGTGAACGTCCGGGTCACAGAATGTATGAACAATACCATCCTTTAGGGGTTGTGGGTATTATTTCGGCATTTAATTTCCCCGTTGCTGTTTGGGCCTGGAATACTGCCCTGGCGTGGATTTGTGGGGATGTATGTATTTGGAAGCCCAGTGAAAAAACACCTCTTTGCGGGGTTGCATGCCAACATATTGCCGCGAGGGTTTTCAAAAACAATAACCTTCCGGAAGGAATTTCCTGTTTAATAAACGGCGATTATAAAGTGGGCGAAATGATGACTACAGATACCCGTGTCCCGTTAATTTCTGCTACAGGTTCCACAAGAATGGGAAAAATAGTAGGTAAAACAGTCGCAGAACGTTTAGGAAAAACATTACTGGAATTAGGTGGAAACAATGCAATCATAGTAACTCCGGATGCTGATATTAAAATGACTGTTATTGGGGCCGTTTTCGGTGCAGTAGGAACAGCCGGACAGCGTTGTACCTCCACGCGAAGACTTATTATTCACGAATCTATTTACGACAAAGTGAGAGAGGCGGTTACAGCTGCTTACAAACAATTGCGAATAGGAAATCCGCTGGATCAAAATAATCATGTGGGACCACTAATTGATACGGATGCGGTAAAAATGTATGAAGAAGCACTGGATAAGGTTGTAAAAGAAGGTGGAAAAATATTGGTAGAAGGGGGCGTATTGAGCGGTGAAGGTTATGAGAGTGGCTGTTACGTTAAACCTGCTATAGCTGAGGCAAAAAATGATTTTGAAATTGTACAGCATGAAACCTTTGCCCCTGTTTTGTATATGCTTAAATACAGCGGCGATGTATATAATGCCATTGAAATTCAAAATGGTGTAAAACAAGGACTTTCTTCCGCCATTATGACCAATAATTTAAGGGAAGCAGAAGCATTCCTTTCACAGGCAGGAAGTGACTGCGGAATTGCCAATGTAAATATTGGTACTTCAGGTGCTGAAATTGGTGGTGCTTTTGGTGGTGAAAAAGATACCGGCGGAGGACGCGAAAGCGGAAGCGATGCTTGGAAAATTTACATGAGAAGGCAAACGAACACTATTAATTATACTACAGAATTGCCTTTAGCGCAAGGGATTAAATTTGATTTATAAGATCCTCCCCCAAACCCCCTCCAAAGGAGGGGGCTTTTAAATATTTTTGTACATTCGGGTGTAATAAAGGCTGTACAATGAAAATTTTAGAAACAAAAAGGCTCTATTTAAGGGAAATGACTATAGAGGATGCAGAACATTTATTTCTCTTGAATCAAGATCCCGATGTTATCAGATTTACCGGGGATGATCCTTTTTTAAATCCTGCAGATGCAAAACAGTTTTTAGGGAAATATGATCATTATAAAAAATATGGTTTTGGAAGATGGGTGGTAATTGATAAAAACAATGAAAAATTTTTAGGTTGGTGTGGATTGAAATACACCGAAGACTTAAATGAGTTTGATATTGGTTTTCGATTTTTTAAAAAATACTGGAACAAGGGCTACGCAACAGA
>JBGTDF010000245.1:0-3046 GCA_041748455.1 Planktosalinus sp. | reverse complement strand
AGAGAGAAAATGATTCCATATTAAATGCAATGTCAAATAACGACATAAAACTTGCTGCTTTACCATATTACAGTTATGGAAAGGGATTAGGCTTGACCTCAGCCGATAGTATTTTTCAGTTGAACATTCGTTTCCGAATGCAGAACAGGGCAACATTCAATTTTAATGAAGATGAAGAATCTGATTTTTCAGCACAAGTTAGAAGATTACGATTACGATTTGATGGATTTGTAGGAGATCCAAAATTTTTATACGTGATCCAACTTTCTTTTGCTGCCGGTGATGTAGGAGTTATAGAAGAGGGTCAAAATATAAATGTTATCAGGGACGCTATTATGTTTTACAGACCAAATAAAAACTGGAATATAGGTTTTGGCCAAACAAAATTACCCGGAAACAGGCAACGTGTAAATTCATCCGGAGCCCTTCAATTTACAGATAGAACTGTAAATAACGCCCGTTTTAATATTGACAGGGATTTTGGGCTTCAGGTATATTACTTAAAAAACAACCCGGATAGCTTTGGATATGAAATAAAAACCGCAATCTCCACAGGGGAAGGTAGAAACTGGACACAAACATCAGATAATAATTTGGCTTATACCGCTAGGGCAGAAATATATCCTTTTGGAGATTTTACACGAGGAGGCGCTTATTTTGAAGGAGATTTAATGCGGGAATCCACCCCTAAACTTATGCTTTCAGGTACTTATCATTTTAATGAAGGGGCTGTACGCACCCAAGGTCAACAAGGAAATTTGCTATTTGCCCCAAGAGATTTGACATCTATTTTACTGGATGCCATTATTAAATACAATGGCTGGGCTTTTCAGACCGCGTACATGCAACGCGATACTCAGGACGCAATTACTTTCAACCCGGACGACATAACACAACAGGCATTTGTGGTTGCTGGAAGTGGTTTTGACACCCAATTAAGTTATTTATTTTTAAATGATGTGGAACTAATAAGCAGGTTTTCCAATAGTAAACCCAAAAGCCAATTGGTAAATTTATTACCGGAAAGCACACAATACAGCCTTGGTGTTACTAAATACATTTGGGAACACGCTTTTAAACTTCAAGCGGAAGTTACTCATGAACAATTATCTTTTCAATCCAATACCACTGATAACAACTGGTATGTAAGGTTTCAGGTAGAGATTGGTATTTAATAAGTTAATTATCATTCCGTTTTACTGATAAAATTTAGTATATTCACTATCAGTTTGTTAACATGAATGGTACGTATTTTTATTATTTATATATTTTCCCTGGCGTTCTTAACTTCAGTGACCTCCCAAGAGTTAATCATTGAAGGGAAAGAATATACCTCAACTAAAGGCGAAACCATCTACATGCCTTTGGGAAAAATTTCTTTGCTGATAAAGTAGTATCTTTTAAAGTAGGTAATCCACATGCACAAGAAGAATTTTCCAATCCGCTGGAAACCCTTGGAGAACCTAACTATACCCATTATAAAGTACCCAGATATCTATCCTTAGGCTGCGGTGGTCAGCTAACATTAGAATTTACCGATAATGGCTTTATGGACATGGATGGACCCGATATTTATGTCTGGGAAGTTGGTCCATCTGAAGAAGATTTCCTATTTGAAATTTCCAAAGATGGTAAAGAATGGCGAAGCTTGGGAAGAATCGATGGTGGAAAATCCTATATAGACATTGCACCGGTTATTCAAGAAGAACGAGAGGTTTTTTACTTCGTAAGATTGACAGATCTTGAACATATTTGTACAGGAGATACCCCGGGGGCAGACATAGATGCTGTGGGAACGATAAGCGGTGTAATTAAAATTGAATTAGATGCAGATGTTCTTTTTGATACAGCTCGTTTTAATCTAAAACCAGAAGCTAACCTAGTTTTGGAAGATCTTGCTAACAAAATCCTTCAAGTAGGGATAGCCGAAATTTTAATAGAAGGACATACCGATAGTGACGGAAGTGCAGCATATAATAAAAAACTTTCCCAACAAAGAGCGAATTCGGTTTTAACCAAATTAAAAGAAATATTAATAAAAGGGGAATACCTCTATAGAACTAAAGCCTTCGGGAAAACCAAACCTATTGCAACCAATGAAACAGAAGAAGGAAAACAATTGAACCGAAGAGTCGAAATTATCGTTTTACCGCACAAGGATTTTTACACGGCCAAAGGTAAAAAGTAAACCCTTTCTTACAAATAATCTGTCAGAAGTGATTAATTTTATGCAAACAATACCCTCTAAATCAGGAAAGTATAGTTTTGGATTAAAGCAACTCAATTCCATCTTCCCTGATGGTGATTTTTTTATCCCTGTAAAGTGTGCCAATCGCCTTTTTAAACAACTTTTTGCTCAATCCCAATTGGTTTTTTATTTCAGCGGGATCTGTTTTATCGTGTAAAGGCAAAAATCCGCCGGCTGCTTGCAGTTCTTCATAAATAAACTGGGCATTAGGCTCTATGCTTCTGTAACCTTCTTCCTGTAATACCACATCTATTTTACCGTCTTCCCTCACTTTTTTTATGAATGCTTCCAGTCTGTCACCGGTGCGTATGTCTTCAAAAATGTTTTCGATATAAATGAGGCCTTCATGTTTTCCGTTAATGATAACATTGGCTCCTTTTTCAGTAAGATGTGTGACCAATATATCGACTTTATCAAACTTTTCTACAGTGATATTCTCGTTGGTCAGGTATTTTTTTGTTTTACTGGAACCTACCAATCGGTTTGTCTTTTCGTCTAAATAAGTATAAACAATATACCAGTTGCCCACCTGCATTGGTCTTGCCTGCTCTTTAAACGGAACAAAAAGTTGTTTTTCCAATCCCCAATCCATAAACGCTCCCTGCTCATTGACATCCATACAACGCAGATAGCCAAAATTATTGAGGGTCACATACGGCTTTAACGTAGTTGCTGTGATGCGCTCTTCATGATCTAAGTAAACAAATACATTAAGGGTATCCCAGATTTTAAATTCTTTAGGCACATATTTGTTCGGTAAAAGCACTTCATTGCTTTCGCTGTCTGCAAGATATAAGC
>JBGTDF010000244.1:0-9167 GCA_041748455.1 Planktosalinus sp. | reverse complement strand
GGAAAAAACCTTGAAATCCTATTGGAATACCAATGAAAAACTCCAAAAACTGCACGATGAATTTATTGAAAACACAATAAGCAATTTCTATTTGCCTTTTGCAATCGCCCCTAATTTTTTAATCAACGGGCAATTGTGTACCATACCTATGGTCATTGAAGAAAGTTCTGTGGTTGCAGCAGCAAGTAATGCTGCTAAATTTTGGTTGCATCGGGGCGGATTTAAAACGGACGTGATTTCCACTACTAAAAATGGGCAGGTGCACTTTAATTTCTTCGGAAAAAAAGAAAATTTACATGCCTTTTTTATTTCCGCAAAGGAAAAGCTCAAAAACTCTATCGCGCCAATATCCAAAAACATGGAAAAACGCGGTGGTGGTTTGCTGGATATTCAGTTAGTAGACAAAACCAAAGATTTAGAAAATTATTACCAGTTACATTGCACCTTTGAAACCCTGGATGCAATGGGGGCTAATTTCATCAATAGCTGTCTGGAGCAATTTGCTGCAACCTTGAGGGAATTAGCCGGTGAATTTCCTCTTTTTAAAGCTGAAAATGAAAAACTGGAAGTTGTAATGAGTATTTTGTCAAATTATGTTCCTGAATGTCTTGTAAAGGCCGAAGTTAGTTGTTCTCTTGCAGACCTGACTACTAAAGATTTTGAAGGAAAAGAGTTTGCCGAAAAATTTGTTCGCGCCATCGCCATTGCTAAAGCAGAACCCAGACGAGCAGTGACACACAACAAAGGCATCATGAATGGCATAGACGCGGTTGTTTTAGCCACCGGAAACGATTTCAGGGCAGTGGAGGCAGGATTACATGCCTATGCTTCTAAAGATGGTGTTTACAGCAGTTTGACACACGCAGAAATTGTAGGGGACCGCTTTAGATTCTGGATGGAAATTCCGTTGGCAATCGGTACAGTGGGCGGACTGACTTCTTTGCATCCATTAGTGAAAGTCGCCTTACAGATATTACAGAAACCCAATGCCAAAGACCTTATGCAAGTGATTGCTGTTGCAGGACTGGCACAAAATTTTGCAGCACTAAAATCTTTGATAACCACCGGTATTCAGCAAGGACATATGAAAATGCACCTGATGAATATGCTTAACCAACTGGAAGCCACAGAAACCGAAAAAAGCAAAGCTATAGCACACTTCAAAAAAAATCCGGTAACGCATAGCAGTGTGGTCGATTTTATTGAAAATTTAAGAACATAGATTGAAAAAAACCTTTTACAGTAACGGCAAACTTTTACTCACCGCAGAATATCTGGTTCTGGATGGCGCAGAAGCACTTGCTATTCCATCCGTTTACGGGCAATATCTGGAAGTGGAAGAAATTCCTGAAAAGCTATTGGTATGGAAAAGTCTCGATGAGGGTGGAAAAAGCTGGTTTGAAGCAAAATTTATCGTTGGTGAAGAAAGACTTCTTTTAGAATCAGAAAGGACTAAGTTTACAGATACTTTACTTGAAATTCTTGTTGCAACTAAAAATCTAAACCCACAATTTTTATCCGGGAATCGCGGATTTCGGGTAATTACAAAACTGAATTTCAACAGAAATTGGGGCTTAGGAACCTCCTCAACTTTAATCGCCAATATTGCCAAATGGGCAGAGGTAGACGCATTTACTTTGCTACATAACAGTTTTGGCGGAAGCGGTTATGACATTGCCTGTGCATTGCATAACAAGCCTATTATCTATTCTAACGCTACAATTCAACCCATAATAAAAGAAGTATCCGTGGACTGGGATTTTAAAGACGAGCTTTTCTTTGTTTATCTAAACCGAAAGCAGGACAGTAAAAAAGCCATTTCCAAGTACAGATTGAATGCTAAAAAGAAAGAAGCTGCTGTTCCGGAAGTAAATACTTTAACAAACGCCATTTTAAAAAGCACTTCTCTTTTAGAATTTGAAACCCTTCTGGAAGCGCATGAAGATTTACTCTCTGAAGTTTTGGGTCAACCCAAAGTAAAAGACCTTCATTTTCCGGAGTATCCCGGAAAAATAAAAAGCCTGGGGGGCTGGGGCGGTGATTTTGTTTTGGCTACAAGACAAGAGGCAGAAGATTATTTTCGGTTAAAAGGACTGGAGATTGTTATTCCATTTACTACTATGTTAAAATAAAAATGCCCTTCCGTAAAGGAAAGGCATTTTCATAAATATTCATTTTATAAATTAATAGAAAGAAGCTCTTCTATCCTCGATATCTGCTTTTTCCTTTAAGGCATTAAATACGCTGGCATTGATACCGGTTGCTCTTCTTGTGTTTAATTGAGTTACATAAGGAGCGTAATTGTTAGTAGCCGGTGCATCCCTGCGTGCAAGTACTTTAATTTTATAAACACCATTGCGCCCATCAATCCATCCGGAAGTTTGCCCTTCTTTAAGTCCAAAAGCAGCACCCACAACTTTAGGCTCCGTTCCAACATCAACAAGTGTTGGGGATTTTACCGCAATTGCATTTGCTTTTCTAACCTGTGTGCTTTTTTCCTGAGCAATTTCTTCCAGGGAGGTACCTTTTACACTTTCGCGAATTTGCTTTGCTTTTTTCTCATTTCTAAGAATTGGGGTTACCACTGCAGAAGCTTCTGCAGCACTCATTAACCCTTTTTCGCTTTTATTGGTCAACTGAACAATTGCGTAGCCGTTGCTAACACTAAATCTTTTTACATCTCCCACTTTGGTGTTTTTCTCAAATGCCCATGACACAATATTACGGTTATTACCAAGACCGGGAATCATTTCTTCGAGTTCCCCTATTCTGTTCACTGGTCGTAAATCGAGTTCGTTTTCCTTAGAAATATTTGCGAAATCACCTTTACTTGCTTTTGCTTCAAACTGGGTAGCTTCCACAAAAATAGTATTGGTAGTTTCTTCTGAAGGTACAATAGACTTTGTAATATTAGCAACCTTTACTGCTCTTTGAATATTTTTTTGATCTTCAATAACTATAACGTGATATCCAAAATCAGTTTCTACCACACGTTTATCGCCTTTATTGTTGTTAAAAATATAATCATCAAAGGCTTTTATAGTTGCCCCCGGGGATAAATATCCCAAATCACCATTATTTTCTGCTGCGCTTGGGTCGTCTGAAAATTCAGTAGCGATTGTTTCAAACTTAGACGCATCCCTGCTAATTACATTTAATAAACTATCTGCAAGGGATTTGGCTTGTTCTTTTGTTCTGCTGCTTTCTCCTGCTGATTGTAATCCATCCCACGAAATCAGTACATGTTTTGCCTGTACAGAATCTGCAAGTTGTCTTACATCCACAATTTTAGAAATATTATAACTGTTGTCTAATTTGTATGGCCCATAAATATTTCCTTTATTCATTGCAAAAATGGTATCTGCAATAGTTTCGGGCAAATCTTTTTTGAACCACCATCTGTCCTGATATTGACCTTCAGAATTTTGAGCAACAAAGCCGATATGATCTTCCGTTTCCCTGAAGCCGGGAAGTGTATCGTTTTGCTTTGAAATAGCATTGAACTCTACTTTTTGAGAAAGTAATCCTTCAATTTCATTTCTAACTACTTGTTCATCAGCTTCAGAAGGGTCTTCTGCAAAAAATACATATTGAATATCTACTGCAGCTTCTGTTTGAAAACGTTTTGCATTTTTCTTGATATATGCTGTAATATCCTCATTGGTTACAGTGATATCAGCATCTGCTATGCTGGTATATGGTATTTGTACAAATTCAATATCTGCTTTATCGTTCTCTATTTTATATTCAAACTCTCCTTCTGAAGTTGTAGCCATTAGACCGGCTTTAACCATATTGAAATAAGTTTGTTCTTTCAAATTTTGTGCAATGGTTTGCTCAAATTCCACAAATTGTGCATATCGCAAAGGATCATTTGCTTTTACATCTGCGATATATTCTTGTAATTTATTATTGTCAAAAATACCTGCCTCATTCAAAAATGCAGGATTATTGGAAAGGTTTTGTGCAAGTCCGTTTCTTAACTGGTCTGCACCAACTGTTAAACCAACCTCATCAAATTGTTCTTTTAATAATACACTGCGAAGCTCATTATTCCACACCATATTCATTGCTTGCGCATTGGTGGCATTAGGGCCAAGGTTTCTAACAGCATCATCTACTTTTCTGGCAAATTCTTCCCTAGACAAGTCAGTTCCGTTAATGGAAGCAATTGTGTTTTGGGACTTTTGAGAAGAAAATCCTCCGTTTTGTATAACATCTGCCAATACAAAAGAGAATAGCGCAAGGGCTATAATGATAATCAGGAATATAGAACGTTGTCTAATTTTATTTAATACTGCCATTTGTGGTATAAATTTATAGGGGGCGAAAATACCAATTTTGTAGAACTTATGGAAAGGATATTGCGTAAAATTTCACAAAAAACAAAAAATTAATTCTTAAATCAGATTTCCGGGAGGAAGATGAGTAAAGAATACTTCATTTCGTCTTGTAATATATTTGTTTTCAACTCCTTAAATTCGATTGAAAAACGTGATCAAACAGAAAGGCTAGCTATTAAAACTAAATATTTTTTAGAGTAACGCCACAAATTATTTATTTTGGCTGCGTTTTTCCATCTTTTTTCTGAAATTTCTCTTGAAGAAAAACATAAGTATGGAAACAACAGCAAAAAAAAGAAACAGGTATGCCCTGTCTTTATCTGAATTCCAACTACTAATTACAGCAATGGTTGAAAGTACAAACATTACCAGATAAGCATACTCAAAAATTTTATAAACTGTTTTATTCATAGCACTGATTATTTATAGGTAAAAGTCAAAGCTTAATTACTGATTTTCACCATCTGTTTCATCCAAATCTGCTTTATCCACAATTTGAACACCCACATTTCTTGTGGAAATGAAGTTATCAAATTCTTCGCTGGAATCAAAACCGGCACCTTCATTATACGAACCATTTTTAAATACTATGGAATATGGTTGATCTGTAAAAACCCATTTGTTTGTCTGGTCCCAGTATAATTGTTGTGCATTTAATTTTACACTATCACTTGTTAATAGTACCACATTTCCCCTCAGGTCTATGAGATTGGTTTTGTCATATTGAATGCCATAATCTGAAGTCACGATGGTTTTTTCACCCTTTTCATTCCAAAACTGTACTTCGACCCCATCGGGGAATTCTGAAAATGAAAAGTTATAATTGGAAAAATCCAGCAGCTTTGGGGAAATTAAATTTGCAACGAGTTTACCGGAATCTGTATATTTCAGATTTACCCCTTTACCCTCGGCAATTGGACCCAAATCTGCAGTACTTAGTTGTTGTATTTCCCGGTAATTTCCTTCACAAGCAAAAAGCGTTATGGCTATACTTATTGCCATAACGCTTCTTTTACTTATGCTATAAAAATTCATTTTATAAATTTGGAACTTTCACACTACCGCCAACCCAACAGCTAAAAGTTACAGTTTTTCCTTGCATTCCTTCGCTAAAAATATCACTTTTAGAAGGGGCTCTTCCTGTGTAGCTTTCAGCTGCAGCATTTGCATTGCTAGCAACAGATGGATCTACTCTAGCGGCAGTTCTAGCTAAATCTGCAGCTAACCAGTTAATCGCTCTTTTCTCAAAAACGGTTTCCCCACAATTATTGGAGCTTAGCGCATACATACTTGCGATTTGTAAGTAAGCCCTACCATAAGATGGTCTTGCATCAATGGCTTTTCTATAAAAATTTCGTGCCTGACTTGAGTTACCTTCTTTTCGGTAATTTTCACCAATTTTATAGTAAGTATTTGCTTTTCTGGTATTGTCAGTTTCCAATTCTGCAGATTGGTTAAAATAATCCAAAGCCAGTTTTGACTTCCCGTCTGCTTCTGCTTGCAATCCTAAAGAATAAGCAGATCTTGCAGATGGCTCTAAATCATGTAATGCCTGGGATACTCTCACAAATAAAGGGTCTTCTGTACACTCTTTTTCTGAAAGTCTAATGTTAACTGCTTTCAACCATTCAATATCACTCCTTTTTTCATCAAAATCTTTGTTATAAAGTGGTATCAAATTAGTACAATCTGCAAGTATACCTAATTTACCGTTAACACTTCCCTTAACCTGAGAATAAGCCCTAAGATTGGTCTCCCCTGCTGAAAGTAATCTTTCTTCTGCCTGGTCCAGGGTTTGGGCTGCATCTTGTTTTTCAATTAAAGGGGTGATTCTGGAAGCAAGTGAATTTTCTTCCTCTTCTATTTTGTTTATCAATTCATCATACAGGTCAAAAACTTCCTGAATAGGCTTTTTCCCATCTTCAAATAAATCAACTGCTAAAGAAAAATAGGTATACAAAGCTTTTGGACTTGTAAAATTTTCTTTGTCTTTTTTATAAGCAGCGTCCAAAGCGTCAAATTGCTCTTGAGGAGTTCCTATTTTGTTATCAAACATTACCTGTGCAAAATCTGCAAGCATTGCTCCTTCTTTTATACTTTCAGGAAAATGTAGCAAACGTTCCCTAACAAGCTTTTTGTACTCATTAAATTCGTTCATTTTTTCCGCTTCACTTGCTTTCTCTATTCTGCTTTTATATATCCTGTCACCATATTGGTATATGGATAAATTAAATTTAGGACACTCTTCCCTTAACTGTTTCAGATAAGGAAATGCTGCATCATAGTTTTCAATTTTTGCCTGCTCTGCAAATAAGGATAATGTAATAACACAATCTTCATTATTGTTTGCAGAAGTAACATTGGAAGTGAATACCATGCCTAATAAGAATAATGTCGCTTTAAATTTCATCTGTAATTGTTTTTTCTATTATTAATATTAATCAAATAAAGTTTTTATAAACCATCTGTCATTAAGAGACAAACTTATAAAGGTATTGAAAAAATTTTCTTGTACTAATCCTGCATTTACCGTTCCTCGTCTTCCAACTTCAAATCCAACATTAACATTTGAGAATAATCTCCCTACCGGTAACCCTACTCCAAAAGATATGCCAAACTCATTTATATCTTCTCCATTAATAACTAAACCGGTATCTTCAAGCCGCATTCCGGCCCTGTATGTAACTCTGCTCCAGTAGCTTGAAATAGAATTTGCATTAGGCACATAAAAGCCCCCTAATTTATATCTGGAAGCATCTGTAAATTCCACATTGGTTAAAGAAAAGGTCCTGTTTGTGAAATTACTGGTTTTTTGATTGGTGTATTCTGCACCTACAAACCAGTTTTTATCTTTCCCTATTCCAAGACCAAAAGTTAGTTGTGAAGGAAAGGATAATTTAGTGTCATCAACATCCACATCCCTTACATCTACATTTACCTGTAGATTTGGGTTAGGAACAAAAACGCTGGCAAATTGCCTGAAATTTTCAGAATTTAAATCCGTTTCTGGTGTATATATTGCTGATGCAAATAAATCTAAATTATTGAAAGCCTTTTCCCGGTATGTTGCACCAAAATTAAAACTAAATCCTGATAAATTTGACCGATTGGTTTCCCGAGTTCCAAATTCGACATTCTCCTGAGATAGTAAGGTTATATTTTCTATGTTTCCAAAATTATAACTGGCGTCAACACCAAAGCTGAGTTTTGGTGTAATTTGATATCCCCCGGAAAGAAAAACCTTATTCATTCCTCCAAAACCAGAATTTTGAATGCTAGTGGTCTCTGTTTCACTCACTAAGTTATACCCTACTGCAGTTAAAGGTAAAACCCCAAAACTCATTCCTAATTTTTCGCTTATAGGTATTCCCAGGGCAAGATAATTAATGGAAGTAGAAGTCGCATTTCCGGATTCTGTATCTGTTTTCTGTGTTACATATTTATGGCTTCCACCAACTGAAAAGTTAACTAATTTTAAAGAGGCTAAACCGGAAGGATTCTGTAAATTCACATGAATACTATCTGAATACACACTAATACCACCCATCATTCTATTTTCAACAGTCCCTCTAAAGTTAAGGGAACCTATACCAAAAAAAGAATATGGTGAAGAAGTTGCTTCTTGTGCAGAAGTAATGCCAGTAACAAGTACTATCATTAATACTATAAGTTTTTTTATCATGTATCTTGATTGAATTCCAGCAAATAATTTAATCCTTCTAGAAGGAAATTTGAATTGGCAAATATGCTATTTTTTAAACTATCTCGCAAAAAATGCGCATTACCCCCTGTTAAAATAACTGTTAAATCTTTAATATCTTCTCTATAACGCCCTATAGCACCATCTATTTCAAACGCCACCCCAAATAAAACCCCTGAGTGTATGCAAGTAGCTGTAGAATTTCCTAAAATATCTTTTGGCATATTTATGTCAAGCAAAGGTAATCTTTCTGTAAAAGTATGAAGCGCTTTGTACCTCATATTTATTCCCGGTGAAATTGCCCCTCCTTTGTAAATTCCTTCTGCACTCATAAAATCATAGGTTATACAAGTCCCCACATCAATTACCAGGACATCTTTATTTGGATAAGCATTAAAGGCCGCGGTAGCAAGGGCAATTCGATCTATCCCTAATGTTGTAGGTGTTTTATAAGCATTAATAAAAGGCACTTTTGTTTCTGAAGTAATCGTGTAAACAGTATATAATCTTTTTAAACGTTCCACATTTTTTGTGGAAAAATTACCCACTATACCTATAGCAGCTTTTTGTATTTGGGGAAACTCTTGCGCTGTTTTATCCAGGATTTTTTTAAAATCTGAAATTATGCATATTTCCTTATGCAACAGCGTGTTTTTATCAAAAACCGCAAACTTAACAAGGGTATTTCCTACGTCAACTACTAAGTTCATTATGAAATGAATAAGCGGCAAAAATACAATTTGAATTTATAAATCCAAGAGCAGTACTAAGAAATAAAACTTTTTTTTTTAATTTTATGTTTTGTTCAAAGTAAAATAGGTTTATATTTGCACCCGCTTAGGTAATAACTTCACGTTATTCTTGTAGCGAAAAACTAAATATACCAATGGTACCTTAGCTCAGTTGGTAGAGCAACGGACTGAAAATCCGTGTGTCCCTGGTTCGATTCCTGGAGGTACCACTTTAAACCCTGAAACTATTTGTTTCGGGGTTTTTTGTTATTTTAAATCCAAGCCACTATTTTTTTCGTATGTTTTGTTAGGAGTATATACTATCTTTCGACAAATATTCTATATTTAAAAAATGAATTCAAAAACTGCCATTTTAATTTTTGCAAATTCCTC
>JBGTDF010000243.1:0-2486 GCA_041748455.1 Planktosalinus sp. | reverse complement strand
GCAGAGTTTGATCATTGAAAAAATTACGTTAATACATATGCCGTTATACGCGGCGGGACGCAAGCATTGCGTCCCTACTTCCTAGACACACTAGGAGGCTGGGGATCTAGTATGAGCCGATTATAAAACTCCTTTGCCAACAAATTATTTGTATTCGAATTCGGATGCGGATCACCAACCAAAGTGTATTCACTACCATACTTAATATGATTTGTGAGGTCAACATATTTTAGTTTCTTCTTTTCAAGAAAATGCTTAAAGCGCTCGTATTCCTTGTCGATATTATTATCATAACTCGGATATAACACTATATAAAAAGAGTCATTTCCAAATTCATTGGTATAAATCTCCTTCGATTGTAAAATCATATTACTTATAAGATCGAAATGTGAATCGTTAAGTTTAATGGGAAAGTCGATTTGATAATATTTAATGATGTTCAGTTGATATACTAATTCGTAAAATCGTGATATAATACGTCTGCCATCAGCAAACATATTTTGACGTACGAGCTTTTCGTTTTCATATTTATAATACGGTGCATTGTGTAACCAGTCGGTGTAACGTGCCATCGACCCTATTGACCTGCGAATATGATCCCAAAAGAAAATATAAACACCTATTCCGTCATTTTCATTCACTTGTTTAGAAAGATCCTCAAACTCCATGCGTGCCAGTACATGATTTGTACCTGTTCCTGATATTCCATAATTGTAAGCATTGTATTCTTCCGAAATTTCCTGAAAATGATATGGGAATGTCTGGTTATCCTCGAGGTAAACTCCAAATGTAATGGAACAGCCGAAAAATAGTGCGTGTTTAGTTCGGTTGGTATCATGTCCCGGTGTATGCCTTCTGCTGTATTCATCAATAATATAATTTGTTCGCAAGATGGTATCGTTGTTTGCCAAAACAAAATCGTATTGGTTAGTGCCAGGGTAAAAACCAATTCCTAAATTATCAACCAAGGAACCTGAGTTAATATCGGTAACCGGAAACTTTTTATTATGCTTTTCAGGCAAATCCAAAAGGAAGAAATAAGTTATTTCTGCTAATAAAAAAAGCATTATTGTCAGGAAAATATTAAAAGTGATGATCCAATTTTTTCTTTTCAATAAAATAATTATCCCTAAAAGGAAAAAAAATAAGGAAATGTAATTTAACAGTGATTCGCCAGCACTAACTGTGTAACCTGTTCCAAAATAATCTTTAGAAAAAAGGAATAAAATTACAGAGCCAAGGATAAATATAACTGATATCGCATTATTCCTGAAAAAGTTTTTCATGGGATATAATTACGACTTGCATTTAAAACTTACCAGGGGTTTTCAAGATCATCCTTCAAATACTGGTGATTTCTTTCATGGTAATAACTTGTGCCTTTTGTTTTCTTTAATTGCATAAGATCTTTTTTGAACAACCTCGATAAAAGTGCAATGGGAAAAAGAAACAGAAAAAATATGGCAGATAATATTACTCTCGACATTACATACCCCATCACATGTGAAAGTTTTAACCATAAAAAGGTTATCCAACCAGACACCCATTGTGAGAACAAACCTACAATGACAAGACACAGGGATACGACAAGTAATACCTGAATTTTTGTAAAAAACCAAATTACCAGCAAGCCGAGCACAATGGCCAGAATGGTTTCCTGGTTTTTTTCTTTAGTGAACTTTGCCATATTAAAATAGGGTATAAATAAATGGTGCAAGTGCCGAACCACCTCCGATTACTATTAGTATACCGAGAAGCAACAATACAATTACTACGGGTGCGAGCCAAAACTTTTTTCGCGCACCTAAGAATTTGAATATGTCTTTTAGAAAATCCATTTGTTAAATTATTTTAATCAAGAGTAAATTCTGTTTTCCAATTGTCTTTCTCCATCCACTCGGGCTGATCGGTTTTAGCAAACAGGAAATTATTAACTACCAGGTAGTCCATTTCTGTTCTCATAAAACATCTATATGCATCTTCGGGAGTACAAACTATGGGCTCACCCCTAACATTGAAACTGGTATTTACCAGCATACCCACTCCTGTAATAACTTTGAATGCTTCAAGCAATTCATAGTATTTAGGGTTTGTTTCCTTGTGTACGGTTTGTACCCGTGCCGAAAAGTCGAGGTGTGTAATCGATTGCAAATCGGACCTGGGAACATAAAGCCGGTCGATCAATGGCATTTCATAATAGTTACCGGGAATGGGTTTTCTTCTTTCATTTTTTACATCTGCCACAATAAGCATATAAGGTGAAGTACCTTCATGATCGAAGAACAGGTGTGAATCTTCAGCAATTACAGAGGGTGCAAAGGGTCGGAAGCTTTCGCGGTATTTAATTTTAAGATTCAGTTTTTTCTGCATTTCATGATTACGAGGATCACCCAGGATGCTACGCCCGCCTAATGCCCTTGGTCCAAACTCCATTCTACCCTGGTGCCATCCCACCACATTACCTTCGGCTAAAACTTTTGCAACTT
>JBGTDF010000242.1:0-3868 GCA_041748455.1 Planktosalinus sp. | reverse complement strand
AATATAGCCTGCAGAATCTGACATGGTGATAACTTTAGCGCCAAGTTGTGTTGCTTTTTCAGCAGCAAACTGGGCTACATTTCCGGATCCTGAAATTGCAATGGTTTTACCTTTTAAACTGTCTTTTCTGGTTTCCAGCATGCTTTGGGCAAAATACACATTACCATATCCTGTTGCTTCAGGACGCATTAGAGAACCACCGTAAGAAAGTCCTTTTCCGGTAAAAACGCCCGTAAATTCATCTTTTAATCTCTTATATTGACCAAACATATAACCGATTTCTCTTCCGCCAACTCCAATATCCCCTGCAGGTACGTCTGTATTTGCGCCTATATATTTTGTCAATTCTGTCATGAAACTTTGGCAAAAACGCATAACCTCAGCATCTGATTTTCCTTTCGGATCAAAATCGGAACCTCCTTTTCCACCACCCATAGGTAATGTGGTAAGTGCATTTTTGAATGTTTGCTCAAAACCTAAAAATTTTAACACACTTAAATTTACAGTTGGGTGAAAACGTAAACCACCTTTGTATGGACCTATGGCTGAATTGAATTGCACACGGTAACCCTTGTTTATCATAATTTCTCCCGAATCTGCAGTCCATGGTACACGAAAAATTATAACACGCTCAGGTTCTACCATCCGCTCCAGTAGTTTTCCGTTTTGGTATTTTTTATTTTCTTCAATGAATGGGATAACTGTTTCTGCTACTTCTCTAACTGCTTGTAGAAATTCGGGTTCGTTTGGGTTAGATTTTTCTACCTGAGAAATAAAATCCTTTATGCTTTTTTTCATCCGTTGTTTTTTAAATGTCAATATTTAAATAATGTTCAAATTAGTTTTGTAATAGGAAACGTTTACAATATGATTAATTATGTATCGTTTAAAAGTGCAAATATAAAGTATATGTAAAAATTAATATCATAATTTAACTAATTCCTAAATTTTTTATTTAATTTCCATCTTTCAAATGTTTTTATATATTTGTGTTGTCTCAAATAACCGTCTAATTCTATGAAAACCAGATATTTTGTTTTCGTGCTACTTCTTGCTTTATTTTTCACACAAGAAAATTATAGCCAATTTGGATTTTCTCATGAAATAGGTATTATAACAGGGCCTGTCGTGTTTTATTCGGATTTTGGACAGCGAAATAATATTGATACTAACTTAGGGAACGTTGGGTTTGGAGTTGGTTTAATACACTATTTAAACTTTGCTTATCGTTCTGATTGTAATTGCTATACCAAAGACACTTTTTTTAATGATCACTTTAAATTAAGAAATGAGGTCTCCTACCATAAAACTAATCTTGAGCATCTGGGAAAATGGGTAGATCCCTCCAGAACCTCCCTTTTTGCAGATCAGTTAAGGGCTATGAAAGGGTCATCTTCAGTATTTGATATTGGTTCTCAATTAGAGTTTTTTCCTTTAAGTATAAGGGATTTTTCTAATGGAAGGTACAAAATTGCGCCATTTATAAGTTTCGGTTTTCATTGGGTTAACTTTAGTCCGGAAGTATATTCTGAATTAGGCCCGTTAGGAACCCCATTAACCACGAATGAAAAATATATAGACGCTTACACAAATACGCCGGGTTCTACATGGTCTGTGGTGTGGAGCGCAGGATTCAGATATAAACTTACCCCAATGAGTGACTTGATGCTTGACGGCAGATGGCAATTTTATTTTTCAAACTGGGTAGATGGTTTAAATCCGGATGTACCTGAAAATAAAGCCAACGATTGGATTTACTGGTTAAACGTTGGCTATATTTACTATCTCGATTAACCCAATGCTTGTTTGAGGTCGTCGATTAAATCTTCTGCATCTTCAATCCCCACGCTTAATCTTATCAACGAATCGACAACACCGGTTTTTTCGCGTTCTTCCTTTGGAATGGAGGCGTGCGTCATACTTGCAGGATGACCGGCTAAAGATTCCACACCGCCTAAAGACTCAGCAAGTGTAAATACTTTTAATTTTTCCACAACTTTAATAGCATCAGCCATTACATTTCCTTTGGTTGTGAAAGAAATCATGCCTCCAAAATCTTTCATTTGTTTTTTTGCAATTTCATGATTAGGATGATCTTTTAAACCGGGCCAATATACTTTTTCAATTTTAGGGTGGGTGGATAAATATTCTGCTATTGCTTTGCCATTTTCACAATGTCTTTGCATTCTTATGTGCAGGGTTTTTATTCCGCGAAGCACAAGAAAACTGTCCTGCGGTCCACAAACTGCACCGCTCGCATTTTGAATGAAATATAGTCGCTCTGCCAGCTTTTCATCATTTACGACTAAAGCTCCCATAACCACATCACTATGTCCACCAAGATATTTAGTCGCAGAATGCATAACAATGTCTGCACCCATCTCTAATGGTCTTTGTAAGTATGGGGTTGCAAACGTATTATCTACAGCCAAAAGAACATTGTGTTTTTTGGACAGGGCAACACAAGCTTCAATATCAATGACGTTCATCATTGGGTTGGTGGGGGTTTCCACCCAAAGAAGTTTTGTGTTAGTATTTATATGTTTTTCAATCGCGCCGGCATCCTGCATTCCGATAAAATGAAATTTAATGCCAAAATCCTGATATATTTTTGTGAATAGCCGGTAACTGCCTCCATAAAGGTCATTTGTGGAAACCACTTCATCGCCGGGTTTTAAAAGTTTCATTACCGCATCAATAGCTGCTAAACCGGATCCAAAAGCCAGTCCAAATTTACCGCTTTCAATACTAGCAAGTGAATTTTCCAGTGCAGTACGTGTTGGATTTCCGCTACGGGAATATTCATAACCTTTATGCCCTCCGGGAGTTGTTTGTGAGTAGGTGCTTGTTTGGTATATGGGTGGCATTACTGAGCCGTAAGCAGGGTCTACATTGTGTTGACCGCCGTGTATGGTTTTTGTATTAAACTTCATAAACATTACAATTTTATTAACAACAAATGTAAGAGATTATTCGGTCAATAATAAATCTAAATGTACCTTTAACCTTTGTTTAATATTCAAATTTTTATGCGAAAAATAAGCGCGATTGTTTCATTAATAATTCTTGGTATCAGCTGTGCAAAAGAAGAACCATTGGCATTTTCAGAAGTACAATTATCAGCAGATTCCTTTGAGGTTTGTAACACTTCTGAATGTCCTGAATTAAATGTGCAATATTTATTAGCTACCGGAAATAAAGAGGTTTCTGACAAAATCAATAGTGTTATTGAATTACACCTGGTCACCATTCTTACCAGTAATCAGGATGAAGTGCAAAATGTGTTGACCATAAAAGATGCCGTCAACAGTTTTATTGCAGATTATAAACAGTTTGAAACCGATTTTGGAAAATCATTTATTTCCTACAATGCAGATACAAATATGATGGTTTCCCATTTTTCAGAAGATATGGTTTCCATTCAGATTGATTATTATTTATTTACCGGCGGGGCTCATGGCTATGGGGGTACAAATTATTTGAACTTCAACACAAAAACAGGGGAAATATTGACCCCGTCTTCCATGTATGTCAATGAAAAGGAATTTTTAAAATTTGTGGAAAATAAATTCAGGGAGGAATTCCAAATCCCAAAAGACAGTTCCATAAATGCAACGGGTTTCTGGTTTGAAAATGACACCTTTTATTTACCCCAAAATGTAGGGTTTACTGAAAGTGAAGTTGTGCTTTTATATAATCAATATGAAATTGCCAGTTATGCCGAAGGTCCTATTTTATTAAGTTTTCCGAAGGAAGAAGTAGTAGAGTTTTTAGAATTTCATTAGATATTTTTATTTTAGAGTATGCAAAAGATTTTTCATCTGTCCGGTTGTTCCACTTGCAAACGCATTTTAGCAGAATTAGAAAT
>JBGTDF010000241.1:0-2287 GCA_041748455.1 Planktosalinus sp. | reverse complement strand
CTTTCCTTTAGAATTAAGAATGCAGATAAGGATGATAAATCCTATATAAATGAATTGCAGAATAATTTTGTAAGCATGAATATAGAAGATTATTCCATTCAAAACAAAACAGACCCATATAAACCATTAATAGAGGTCTATAAATTTACTAAGGAAAATGCTTATGATAAAATAGGGGATAAAATATATTTTAACCCGCTACTTTTCTTTGCCAAAACAAAAAATCCTTTTATTACTGAAAAGAGGGAATATCCTATAGATTTTAAATACCCCACTTCAGATACTTATATGATAAATATTACGATTCCTGATGGTTATACAGTAGAGTCCATGCCTGAGTCTGCTTCTCTTGAACTTCCGGATGGAATAGGAAAATTTGCTTTTATGATTTCCAAGACAGGAAATAACATACAACTACGGGTTACTTCAGATATGAATGTGCCTTTGGTCCCGGCAGTTTACTATGAAATACTACAAGATTATTTTAAAATTATTGTGGAAAAAGAAACAGAAAAAGTAGTGCTGGCAAAAATTTAAAACCACTTTATCCCATGGACTTAAAAAACGCACAACAGGACGTGGACGTCTGGATCAAAGAACACGGAGTTCGTTATTTTAACGAGCTTACCAATATGGCCCAACTAACTGAAGAAGTAGGTGAAGTGGCAAGAATAATTGCACGCCGCTATGGCGAACAAAGCGAAAAAGAAACTGACAAAAATAAAGACCTCGGCGAAGAACTCGCCGACGTCGTTTTTGTGGTCCTCTGCCTTGCAAACCAAACAGGGATTGATTTACAGGCATCTTTTGAAAAAAAACTGAAGTTGAAGACCAACCGCGATCACGACAGGCATCAAAATAATGAGAAACTAAAATAGGGTTTTTGACATAGGCATCGTACTTTTACATAGCAATTTTAAATCCTTTTTTACCCATGAATGTATATCTGCAAAGCGGGGCTTTACACCCAAAATCTGCAATACAAATTTGTGGTTCTAAAAGTGAATCTAACCGATTACTGTTGCTTCAGGCAATTTTCCCGGGAATAGAAATTGAAAATCTTTCTACAAGTGAAGACTCTGCCGTGCTTCAAAAAGCTTTATCGGGCAAAGAAAGTATAATCGACATCCATCATGCCGGTACAGCCATGCGTTTTTTAACTGCTTATTTTGCTATTCAAGAAGGAAGGGAAGTGGTCTTAACAGGGTCAGAAAGAATGAAACAAAGGCCTATTGGGCCACTTGTTGAGTCTTTACGCCACTTAGGGGCACAAATAGACTTTATGGAAAAAGATGGGTTCCCACCTTTAAAAATCACAGGAAAAGAAATAGTCATAAACAAAGTGTCAATAGACGCAAGCGTTAGCAGTCAGTTTATCACGGCCTTACTTCTTGTCGCCCCTTCCTTAAAAAACGGACTGGAAATTAACTTGCAAGGTAAAATCACCTCTCTGCCTTACTTCAAAATGACATTGGCTTTGTTAGGTCAAATAGGAGTGAAAACGGTTATAGATGGAAATAAAATACAAGTAAATTATTTAGAAAAAATTACACCTTCTCACCAAAATATAGTAGTAGAGTCAGACTGGTCATCGGCTTCTTATTTTTATTCCTTGGTGGCACTTTCGCCCCCAGGGACAGAAATGGCATTGTCTAATTTTAAAGAAAATAGTTTGCAAGGCGATGCCGAATTAGTAAATATCTATACAAATTTTGGTGTGCAAACAACCTTTCAAAAGAATACTATTTTTTTGAAGAAAACCGCAAACCCAAAACCCGGAACATTAAAGCTGACGCTTAATAACACCCCGGATATCGCTCAAACAATAGCAGTCACCTGTTTTGGATTGGGAATGCCCTGCCATCTTACCGGTTTACACACACTCAAAATCAAAGAAACCGATAGACTTCTGGCATTACAGACCGAACTTCAAAAAATGGGTGCACAAGTGGAAATTGACACTGATAGTCTTATGTTGAAAGAATCTTCCGAAAAACATACAGATAAGAATTCAGAAGAGGAAATTTTCATAAATACCTATAATGACCACCGTATGGCTATGGCTTTTGCTCCTTTGGCACTACTAAAAAAGATGGTAATTGAAGATGCGGCGGTAGTGGATAAATCCTATCCTGAATTTTGGTCAGACCTAAAAAAGACTGGTCTTTCCATTATTATTAAATAATAAATCCCTTTTTACTTGACAACGCCTATTTGATGGTCGTATATTTGCAAACTTTAAAAAATTAAACTAAAACATACCCGTTTATGAAGCTTTCCAGTTTTC
>JBGTDF010000240.1:0-1729 GCA_041748455.1 Planktosalinus sp. | reverse complement strand
AGGAACGTGTTTCCACTATTCGGAAAATAGGGGAAGAACTGGGAATGCCACCCGCTATATTAGCAGATTTACAAGGCCCCAAACTGCGAGTAGGGATGATGAAAGAGGAAGTGATTGTAAAGCCGGGGGATGAAATTACTTTTTGTACCGGAAAGGAATTTGTGGGCTCTGCCAAAAAAGTTTACATGAATTATGATCAGTTTCCAAAAGATGTAAAAGCAGGGGAGAAAATATTACTTGATGATGGTAAGTTGCATTTTGAGGTTATTTCCACTAACAAAAAAGATGAGGTAAAAGCACGTGTTATGCAAGGCGGTCCTTTACGCTCAAAAAAAGGGGTGAATTTACCCAACACAAAAATATCGCTTCCGGCGATGACCGAAAAAGATATTGAAGACGCTATTTTTGCGATTAGTCTGGAAGTAGACTGGATCGCATTGTCTTTTGTAAGGGATGCCGATGATTTAAAAATACTCAACGATTTAATCAAGGAACACGCCAGTTATAAAATTCCGGTTATCGCTAAAATCGAAAAGCCGGAAGCGGTAAAAAATATTAAAAGAATTATTGCTCATTGTGACGGATTGATGGTTGCAAGAGGGGATCTGGGAGTGGAAATACCTGCAGAAGAAGTGCCACTCATTCAAAAGCAATTGGTTTTAGTTGCGAAAGAAGCACGTATACCGGTGATTATTGCCACACAAATGATGGAAACCATGATTACTTCCTTAACCCCTACAAGGGCTGAAGTAAATGATGTTGCAAACTCTGTAATGGATGGCGCAGATGCGGTTATGCTTTCCGGGGAAACTTCTATTGGTAACTTCCCGGTTCAGGTGATAGAAACCATGGCAAAAATTATTAGAAGCGTTGAGCATTCTGCACTAATAAGGGTTCCACAACAACCACCACAAATAAAAACGAACAGGTATATTACAAAATCAGTTTGTTATCACGCAGCGCTTATGGCTAATGAGATTGAAGCAAAAGCCATTTGTACATTGACCAATAGCGGCTACACTGCTTTTCAAATTTCCGCATGGAGACCAAACGCACATATACTGGTATTTACTTCCAATAAAAATATTCTAACCAGAATGAGTTTGCTTTGGGGTGTGCGTGCTTATTTTTATGATAAGTTTGTAAGTACTGATGAAACCGTTGATGATGTTAATCAAATTGCATTGGAAAAAGGATTTGTGGTAAAAGGGGATTATTTAATCAACCTTGCTGCTATGCCTATTGTAGATAAAGGAATGGTGAATACTTTAAGGGTTTCTCAGGTTTAAAATTAAAAAGGCAAGATTAATATTTCAACACGACGGTTTTTTTGACGGTTTTCTTCAGTGTCATTTGGTGCTATGGGTGAAGTTTGTCCAAATCCTTTAACCTGCCATTTAAAAGGGGAAGCATCCATGTACTTTTTTAAAGCTGTCGCAACACTTTGTGCCCGCTGTTCTGAGAGTTTTAAATTATCAGCAGCACTGCCCACGTTATCCGTATGACCTTCAATTACAATAGTTCCTTTTTCTAATTGTACTATATCCTGAACAAGTGTTTCAAGAGACTCAAGGGCTTCCTCTTTTAATTCAAACTTGCCAAATTCAAACAAGACCGCACTATCTAATTGAAACCTCACTGCACCACCAATAACAGCTACAGCATCTACATCTGCCCCGGGAAGTAGGCTGGGTGTGTTTAAATCAGTTAATCTAACAAAGTGAAAGGT
>JBGTDF010000239.1:0-2457 GCA_041748455.1 Planktosalinus sp. | reverse complement strand
CGCGTCAGCACCCCTTCTGTTTCTGAAAATGAAATTAGCAGTGTTACATACAGCATACCACTTTCCGGTGGGACAGCAGTTCAAATAGAAGACACCAAGCCACTTTTACACGATAAAAACCTTTCGCCGGATGGCAGATATCTTTTATACCACGAAGCAGTAAAAATCAATAAGGTGCATGGGCAGGATTACTACCCTGAAATGGAAAAAGCCAATGTTCAAATCTATGACGCCCTGGACTACAGACATTGGGACACCTATACCGAAGGAAAATTCAATCACGTTTTTTATAAGGAAGTGGGAGCAGAAGAAGGAATTGATATTATGAAAGAGGAGCCTTATCATACGCCAATGATGCCTTTTGGCGGCGCAAGTGATTATATATGGAGTCCTGACGGAACTAAAATTGTATACGTAAGTAAAAAATTAACGGGAACGGAATATGCAAAAAGAACCAATTCTGATCTCTATGAATATGATCTCACAACTAAAGAAACCAGAAATTTAACCGAAGGCAACCCCGGATATGATACCTATCCTGCGTTTTCACCCAACGGTGATTTAACCTGGTTGCAAATGAAGCGCGACGGATATGAGTCTGATAAAAATGATATTATTGTTCGCCATGAAAACACCAATATCAACCTTACCGGAAATTGGGACAATACGGTAAACTCTTTCAAATGGCACCCAGACGGCAAGAAAATTTATTTCACTGCCGCCACAAACGGCACCGTACAGCTTTTTGAAGTAAATTTCCCCGGCTTGACTAAAGTAGCAGTAACCATCAATCAGATAACAAGAGGTGATTTTGATGTTACGGGAATTGTTGGGTTTTCGGGGGACCAGCTTATTTTTACAAGTACAGATTTTAACCATGCCACAGAAGTGTTTTCGTATGATTTGAAAAAAAAGGATTGGGGACACCAGATCACCAATGTAAACACGGCTTTATATGAGTCATTGGATTTAAGCACTTTTGAACGCAGATTTATCCCAACAACTGATGGTAAGGAGATGCTTGTTTGGGTTATTTATCCGCCTAATTTTGACCCTACAAAAAAATACCCAACATTATTATATCTTCAAGGCGGCCCTCAGGGGGCATTGACCCAATTTTATTCTTACCGTTGGAACTTTCAGGTAATGGCTGCGCAGGGATATATTATTGTAGCACCTAACCGCCGTGGAATGCCGGGTCATGGGGTGGAGTGGAACGAACAGATAAGCAAGGACTGGGGAGGTCAGGCGATGGATGATTATCTTTCGGCTATTGATGCTTTGTGTAAGGAAGCCTATGTAGATGATACACGCGTGGGTGCTGTAGGGGCAAGCTTTGGAGGGTATTCTGCTTTTTACCTTGCAGGAATGCACAATAACCGTTTTAAAACTTTTATTTCTCATGCAGGGGTTTTCAACCTGCAAAGTATGTATGGCACCACAGAAGAACTGTTTTTTGTAAACTGGGATATTGGCGGGCCATACTGGGATAAGAATAACAAAGAAGCACAGAAATCCTATCAGCAATTTAACCCCATCACTAATGTGGATAAATGGAATACCCCAATGCTTATTATCCAGGGTGCAAAAGATTACCGAGTGCCGGTGGGACAAAGCCAGGAAGCATTTCAGGCGTTACAATTAAAGGGTATAAAAAGCCGATTTGTGCTTTTCCCGGAAGAAAATCACTGGATTTTAACACCACAGAATGGCATTGTGTGGCAAAGGGAATTTTTCAGATGGCTGAAGGAAACTTTGTAGTTTAAGTAATGGAATCAAACCTAATTACCCAACTTTTTTTACCGCTTGCGCTTTTTATAATCATGCTGGGAATGGGACTGACCCTGCAGCCGGCAGATTTTAGAAATGTGATTCGTTTTCCGAAGGCAGTGGGTGTAGGACTGTTTTTAAAATTACTGTTTATTCCCGTGCTTACTTTTTTGTTATTATATATAATTCCTTTACAACCGGAGCTGGCGGTGGGGTTTGTACTACTGGCAGCTTGTCCGGGTGGTGCCACTACAAATTTAATAACCCATCTTGCAAAAGGGGATGTTGCACTTTCCATTACTTTAACTGCTATTGCAAGTGTGATTACCGTCTTTACGATACCTCTTTTGGTGGACTTTGGCATGATGCAGTTTATGGGTGAAAGTCAGCGAATAGAACTTCCCTTTTTTAAAACCATCGGGCAAATTCTGGTGATTACCATTGTACCTGTATGTGTGGGAATGTTTATACATAAAAAATTTCCGAGGCTTTCCCATAAAGCACAGCAACCGGTTAAAATTTTATCGGCTTTGTTTTTGGTTTTGATAATTGCAGCTGTACTTATCAAAGAACGTGCAAATCTTGGTGAATTCTTTATCAAAGCCGGTCCGTTATCTTTAGTGCTTAATCTTTTGGGAATGTTCTTTGGATACTATATCACCAAAGCAATTACCAAAAATAAAGCCC
>JBGTDF010000238.1:0-4233 GCA_041748455.1 Planktosalinus sp. | reverse complement strand
ATCGGGAAACGATGCCCTTCCGGAAGCGGGTGTTTGTATATGGGGTGGTAGGCTATTTTGAGCAATGGGTTTATTTATGTTCTGCGTTCATCTGCGAAAACAACGGGATAAAAGTAAGCCCGCAGATTTCGCTGATATTCGCAGATTTTTTGTTTATAAATTATTGACTTTTCTGAATATGCCTTGATTGATTTCTGCTACATTAAAATTCACAAGAATTCCTAATTTTAGTTCTGCTAATTTTAAATAAGTCAACACTTGTTTATGGTGCACCTCGGCTAAATTTTCAACAGATTTAACTTCTATGATAACTTTGTTTTCAACTAAAATATCAATTCGAAAACCAACTGTGAGTTTTTCATCATTATAGTATACAGGAATTGGCACTTCAAGTTTAACATCCAAGCCCTCTTTTTTTAATTCCGAAGCTAAAGCTAAAACATAAACCGACTCTAAAAGGCCGGCTCCAAATGCGTTATAAACTTTAAATATGGCACCTCTTATTTTGTATGATATTTCATTTTCTACCATAATGAATCTCTTTCTGCGCTAATCTGCGCTATATGCGGGAAAAAAAGCTTGCCCGAAGATCTGCCTATCGGCAGACAGGTTTGGCTGATCTTTGCTGATTTTTTAGGATGTACTAAATTAATAATTTTTTTTTTGGATTCTATGTGATAATCTTTGCAATCAAATGGAGAAAAAAGTTGCCGCAGATTATTTTTGCGAGTTTTAAGTTAGTAAATAATATGTATTTATTTTCTGCGCTAATCTGTGCAATCTGCGGGAGAAAAAAGGTTGCCTAAAGATTTCGCCGATCTATTCAATTTTTCAACTACAACTTATGCAATTTCAATTGTATCCTTTTTCGTTCCACATCCACATCGAGCACTTTGACAACAATTTGCTGGTGCAAACTTATATGCGCACTTACATCGCTCACAAAGCCATCTGACAAATTGGAAACGTGTATCAACCCGCTTTCTTTGATGCCTATATCCACAAAACACCCGAAATTGGTAATATTATTGACAATCCCGGGGAGGAGTTGCCCTTCTTTGAGGTCATTGATGGTTTTTATATTTTGATTAAAAGTAAACACCTTCGCCTGCTCACGGGTGTCGAGTCCGGGTTTTTCAAGCTCTTTGATAATGTCTTCCAAGGTGAGCAGTCCCACATTTTCTGTTACATAGTTTTCCTTCGGAATGCTTTTTAAAACTTCGGTGTTGCCGATTAAACCGGAAACATCCATCTTTTTGTCTTTGGCCATTTGCTTCACCAAAGCATAACTCTCGGGATGCACCGCTGAATTGTCCAGCGGATTCTTTCCGTTTTTGATACGTAAAAATCCGGCGCTTTGTTCAAAGGCTTTTCCGCCCAGGCGGGTTACTTTTTTGATTTCTTCCCGCGAAGTAAAAGCACCATTTTCTTCGCGGAAGGAGAAAATATTTTCCGCGAGTTTGGGACCAACACCTGATACGTATGCAAGCAAGGAACTACTGGCCGTATTGATATTTACACCCACGGCATTCACACAACTCTCCACCACCCGGTCGAGGGCGGTTTTGAGTTTGGTTTGGTCCACATCGTGCTGGTATTGACCCACACCTATGGATTTAGGTTCGATTTTCACCAGTTCGGCAAGCGGGTCTGCCAGGCGTCTTCCTATGGAAACAGCACCACGCACAGTAACATCATAATTAGGGAATTCCTCACGCGCAATTTTGGATGCAGAATAAATCGACGCCCCGGCTTCGCTCACCACAAACACCTGTATATCGTTTTTAAAATGGATTTTTCTTATTAGACGTTCTGTTTCGCGGGAAGCGGTTCCGTTGCCTATGGCGATGGCTTCAATTTTATGGGCATCTGCCAGCGAACTTATCTTTTTTACAGCCCCTTTTTCATCATTTTGCGGTGCGTGGGGGTAAATGGTCTCGTTGTGTTTCAGGTTGCCTTGTGCGTCGAGGCATACCAGTTTACAACCGGTCCTGAATCCGGGATCGATGGCCATAATGCGCTTTTCGCCCAAAGGTGCGCCCAGCAAAAGTTGCTTGAGGTTCTTTGCAAATACATTGATGGCGGTTTCATCTGCGGCTTCCTTGGCAGCATTCAACCGTTCATTGGACAATGCCGGAAACAAAAGTCGTTTGTAACTGTCTTTAATGGCAAGCATAATTTGATCTGCGCAGTCATTTTGGGATTTGATAATCCTTCTTTCTATGGCAGAAAGTGCTTTCTCCTCGTCAATCTCTATTTTTACTTTGATAAAGCCTTCGGTTTCTGCCCTTAAAATGGCGAGCAGTCGGTGGGATGGGCAGTTTTTTAATGCTTCTTCCCATTGAAAGTAATCGCGGTATTTCTGGGCTTTTTCATCTTCGGCTTTGTCTTTTAGTACTTTGGAAATGATGATGGCCTCTTTTTCCAGCTGATTGCGCAGCGCGTTCCTAATGTCTGTGCGTTCATTCACCCATTCTGCTATGATATGCCTTGCGCCTTCCAGTGCCGCTTCCGCAGAAGCGATTTCGCCTTGCGCATATTTTTGTGCAACAATTTCTATATCCCTTGTGTTTTGTGCCATGATGATTTTGGCGAGAGGCTCGAGTCCGTTTTTACGGGCGGTTTCGGCTTTGGTTTTCCTGCTTTTTTTGAAGGGGAGGTAGAGGTCTTCCAGCGTGGTAAGGTCAGGAGCATTTTCAATAGCCCCTTGCAACTCGGGCGTTAAAACGTCTTGTTCTTCCAGCGCTTTGAGTATGGTGGCTTTGCGTTTTTCAAGAGCTTCAAATTGTTCCTTAAACCGCACTATGTCGCCAATCTGCACTTCGTCAAGATTCCCGGTGCGCTCCTTTCGATAGCGGGCAATAAAGGGAATGGTGCAGTCTTCATTTAATAACTGAACCGTGTTTTTTATACTGCCTGCGGGCAGTTGGGTGTTTTGAGAAATAAAGTGGAGGAGTTGCTCCATGGGTTTAATTCAGGATTTTTTAGCCACTAAGTCACAAGGGGACTAAGAAGCACAAAGGATATTAGTATTATTAAATAACTGTATGAAAAATTGGTGGCCCGCAGATTGCGCTGATCTTCGCAGATTTTTCTGCGTCCATCTGCGAAATTTGCAGGAGAAAAACAACTGACCACTGCTACTGCCAACTGACCACTTTTTAATTAATCGTCATTCCATTCTCCACACCATCCACACTTGCACTGAGCGGAGCCGAAGTGTCGGGGTTAAGGAAAACAAGCTTGCCTTCCGCATTTTCGGTCATAAGAATCATTCCCTGACTTTCCACGCCACGCAGTGCCCTGGGAGCAAGGTTGATGAGAATGGTTACTCTTTTGCCAATGATTTCTTCCGGGGTGAAACTTTCAGCGATGCCAGAAACTACAGTACGTATATCCAGACCGGTATCTACTTTTAGTACCAGTAATTTATCTGCTTTTGGCATTTTTTCGGCTTCGATGATGGTGCCTACACGCATATCGAGTTTGGTGAAATCGTCAAAATTGATGGTCTCTTTTTGTGGCATGAGTTTAGGTTTTTCTGATGTGGTTTTTTCGGTTTTGTTGGAAGCTTTGGTCGCCTCCAGTTTATCCAATTGCAGTTGAATCTGTTCGTCTTCTATTTTGGAGAAGAGCAATTCGGCTTCGCCAATTTTTCCCCCTCCGGCTAAAGCCACCTCCCCCGAAGGGGGAGGACTTAATATAATATTTTGAGAAAGATTGCCCCAGCTAACAGCAGTTTGCTCCATATTTAGCATTTTCTTTAATTTTTTTGATGTAAAAGGGATAAACGGTTCACTCAAAATAGCTAATGCACCGGCGATTTGCAGGGCGACATACATCACTGTTTTGGTGCGTTCTTCATCGGTTTTAATGGATTTCCATGGCTCTTCATCGGCGAGGTATTTGTTGCCAAGGCGTGCCAGGTTCATGAGTTCGCCTTGTGCTTCGCGAAAACGGTAACGTTCTATAGAACTTCCTATCACCGCCGGATAGGCTTTTAACTCGTCAAGGGTTTGTGTGTCAATATCCCTAAAATCGGAAGGTTGTGGCACTTGGCCTTCATAAAATTTATGGGTCAACACCATGACACGGTTTATGAAATTTCCGAAAATGGCAACCAGTTCATTGTTGTTTCTCGCCTGAAAGTCTTTCCAGGTAAAGTCGTTGTCTTTGGTTTCAGGAGCAGTTGCGGTAAGGGTGTAGCGCAATACATCCTGTTGCCCCGGGAAA
>JBGTDF010000237.1:0-5670 GCA_041748455.1 Planktosalinus sp. | reverse complement strand
GGGTTGTTTTTTGCCGGTCAGATTAACGGGACTACGGGTTATGAAGAAGCTGCTTCCCAAGGCTTAATGGCAGGAATTAATGCACATTTAAAAGTGCAGGAAAAAGAACCGTTTATTCTTAAAAGAAACGAGGCTTATATTGGTGTGTTGGTAGATGATTTGATTACCAAAGGCACAGAAGAACCATATCGCATGTTTACTTCAAGGGCTGAATACAGAACACTATTGCGACAGGATAATGCTGATTTCAGACTTACGCCAAAATCTTTTGATATAGGATTGGCCGGCAAAGATCGTTTGATTCGTATGCAGGAAAAACAATCCAAGTCAAATGCATTTGTGCAGTTTTTTAAAGAAACCAGTTTTACGCCAGAAGCAATTAACCCGATTCTTAAAGATAAAGAATCTGCCTCGGTAAACCAGGGAGATAAAATGTTTAAAGTATTTTCAAGGCCTAATATCACTCTAGATGATATGCGGAAAATTCCTCAAGTGGAAAGCTATATTCAGGAAAGTGATCTTGATAATGAAATACTGGAACAAGTGGAGATTCAGGTTAAGTATTCCGGATATATTGATAAGGAAAAAAATAATGCAGACAAATTAAACAGATTAGACGGAATTAAAATCCCTGAAAATTTTGATTACTCAGCGCTAAAATCCCTCTCCTTTGAAGCCCGGGAAAAATTAAATAAGGTAAAACCAACAACAATTTCTCAGGCATCCCGCATAAGTGGGGTATCTCCAAATGATATTTCCGTAATGTTAGTCTATATGGGAAGGTAATGTTCCACGTGAAACAATTTAAAAAATCGCATCTTTGAATAACGACAAAACGACTTACTTAAGAACGAAAGACCATTTGGTTTCCGGGGAATCGTTCAATTTGGTTGCAGATGTTCAAGGGGATCTGTTGCAAACCTCTCCAGTACCAGGTAAAGAAAAACTAGGAGATTATTATAAGAGCGAAGCCTACATTTCGCATACAGATCAAAAAACATCATTTGTTGACAAGGTGTATCATTTTATAAAAGGAATAGCCTTACGTCAAAAAACAGCCTTGATTACAACTCAAAATAATGGCAAGGGAAAACTTCTGGATATTGGATCCGGCACTGGCGATTTTTTAGTCACTGCAAAAAGTAAAGGGTGGAAGGTTTTTGGAGTGGAACCAAATGAAGATGCAAGAATCCGTGCCGGCCAGAAAGGTATATATGTAGAAAATAAACTGGAAGATGTATTGGAGTCGGAATTTGATGTTATTACCCTTTGGCATGTTTTGGAACATGTACCGGATACTAATCTGTACATAGAGGAAATTTCAAAACGTTTAAAACCAACAGGCACTTTAATTATTGCAGTCCCTAATTTTAAATCCTGGGATGCAAAACACTATAAAGAATTTTGGGCAGCTTATGATGTTCCAAGACATCTTTGGCATTTTTCTAAACCTTCAATGGAAAGAATTTTCTCTCCTTATAATTTTAAGCTGATATATACAAAACCCATGCTCTTTGACTCCTTTTACGTAAGCTTACTTTCCGAAAAATATAAAACAGGAAAAACAAAGTGGATAAAAGCAATTTTGAAAGGAAGCTACTCAAATCTCTCCGGATTCTTCATTAAAGAGTATTCCTCACACATTTATATCCTCAAAAGAGAGTAAAACCCCATTTTTAAGGCAAATAAGCCCCTTTTTAGGGAGCGACTATGGAGTTGCTTTAAATATTTTTAATCTCGTTGTATGAGTATTATAATAAAGCGCTTTTTAATAGAAAAATCAAATTACAAATTAAAACACAATAAAAAATTCTTATAACAACCAAATCAAGCAGATTTGTGAAGTAAACGGGTTAGTTGAATAGAAAGATCCGTAAAGATGATTTTTGGATTTCCATTTCTTTCAATATGATAATTTGCAGTTTCTAGTGCGTCCACTATTTCTAAAATATTTCCGCCGTGTATAAATGGCGCAAATTTTTCCAATGCAAATTTTGGATCATTAAATTTTAGATAAACTAATTTTGGGGTCTGATAATTCAATAAAACCGCCTGCCTAAAAAACGACACGCAATAGTCCAGGAATTTTTTTTGGGACTCCCTGCCAATACCTGCAATGGTATCGCTCCAGGATAGTAAATCATTTATAACACTCTTATTCCCTTTTGCCCGAAATGCTGAGCGCACCCAGAAAATCACCCAATCCTCAAACTGACCATCCTCACCGGTGTTTCTTAATATTTTAATCGCTTTGTTAAAATCACCTGAAGCCTGTCGAGCGCTATCTTTGGCGATTTCGTAAGAGGCATTTTCACTTTGCATTAAACCTTGTGCAATAACGTCTTCCGGTAAAAGGGGAAATCTAAGCACCTGACAACGCGACTTAATAGTGGTTAACAATTGTTCTTCATCTTCAGCGATAAGAATAAATACTGTTTTTTCAGGCGGCTCTTCGAGAATTTTTAAAATCTTATTGGCACACGCTGTGTTCATTTTTTCTGCCATCCAAATAATCATGATCTTATAACCACCTTCATAGGATTTTAGGGAAAGACTTTTTACAATTTCCTGTGCTTCATCCACACTTATATTCCCTTGCTTATTTTCAATTCCTAAAGCAGAGTACCAGTCAAAAAGATTACCGTATGGATTTTCCAAAATAAAATTGCGCCATTCTTCTGCAAAATGATTGGAAACTGGGTGTTTTTTAATTTTATCATTGGTTGCAACAGGATACACAAAATGTAAATCAGGATGAGCCAATTTATTAAATTTTAAATTACAGGAAGTATTTCCCCCTAAGTTTTCCTCCTCATGATTCCCGCATAAAATATATTGGCTATAGGCAATGGCCAAGGGCAAAACCCCTTGTCCCACAAATAATTGTGCATGAGGGATTCTTCCGTTTTGCACGGAAGTTGTTAAGTGTTTTTTTAAATGATCGAGGCCTAGTACTTCAGAAAACAGCATAGGCAAATATAGTATAATTCACAGCAAACTTATAGTCTGAGTTCCTAGAAAAAAGTATCTTTGTTTTGTTAACCAAAGAAACGATGAGATCCTTAAATCAATTTAATTTTAAGAATAAAAAGGCGCTAATACGAGTAGATTTTAATGTCCCGTTAAACGATTCTTTTCAGGTGACTGACGATTCAAGAATAAGGGCTGTAAAACCTACTTTGATAAAAATACTGGAGGATGGCGGAAGTTGTATTTTGATGTCCCATCTGGGAAGACCTAAAGGTAAAGAAGATGCCTTTTCCCTAAAGCATGTGGTAGATAAAGTCTCTGAAATTATTGGGGTTAAAATAAAGTTTGTCGCAGATTGTATTGGCGAAAAGGCTCAGGAAGCAGCAGCTCAATTACAGTCAGGGGAAATATTATTGTTGGAAAATTTGCGTTTTTACGAAGAAGAAGAAAAAGGGGATAAAGACTTTGCAAAACAACTCGCAAACTTAGGGGATTTTTATGTAAATGATGCTTTTGGCACTGCACATAGGGCTCACGCTTCTACAGCAATTATCGCAGATTTTTTCCCTGAAAAGAAGTGCTTTGGTTTGCTTTTGGAAAAAGAGATAGTGAACATCAATAAGGTCTTAAAGGATAATAAAAAGCCTGTTACTGCTATAATTGGCGGTGCAAAAGTGTCTTCAAAAATAACCATTATTGAGAGCATTTTAGATACCATTGACCATCTTATTATAGGGGGCGGTATGGCCTTTACTTTTGTAAAAGCTTTGGGCGGCAATGTAGGTAGTTCCCTGGTAGAAGAAGATAAGATGGAAATGGCATTACATATTTTAGAAAAGTCCAAAGAAAAAAAGGTAGAAGTTCATTTGCCGGTGGACGCAGTGATAGCAGATAAATTTTCAGAGCTTGCCAATACCAAAGAACAAAGCATTGATACTATTCCTGATGGCTGGATGGGATTGGACACAGGTCAAAAAACAAATGCCATATTTGCGGGAGTTATACGTAATTCAAAAACCATTCTTTGGAATGGTCCTGTAGGTGTTTTTGAAATGAAACCTTTTTCTCACGGCACTATTTCTATGGGGATTGCCATAGCCGAAGCAACAAAACACGGCAGTTTTTCTTTAGTTGGGGGTGGGGATTCAGTTGCGGCTGTGAAACAATTTGGTTTTGAAAAAAAGATGAGTTATGTGTCTACGGGTGGTGGTGCAATGCTTGAAATGCTGGAAGGCAAATCCCTTCCGGGGATAGAAGCAATTATGAAATAATTCAAACAATACATCACTTAAAATTTCGTTTTTTCTTTATTTCTATCGTGCCGATTATCGAAAGAAAATCGGTTGCATATATATTTTTACTATTTTGCACCATTAATATATTTTTATAACCATGAGTAAATTATCTTTTTCCCTACTTTTTGCTTTCATTTTTTCGTTCTCCTTTGCACAAAATGCTGAAAGTGATTTCTCAGAAGTTTCCTTGGATATGGAACTGGAATTACCGGAAATTCAAACCCCAATGTCTTTAAAGGACAGTATTCGCTCAGTGTTTAGAGTGTATGAAGAAAGTGTGTTAATTGATAGTCTATGGCGTCAGGAGCTTTATAATTCAGATTTATTTGAAGAAATGTATGCTGATGTAACTTCACTGGATGTGACTGAAGAGGTTGTTTATGAAGAACTTACAACAGAAGTGCTTAAGCAAAGACTGGAACTTTTAAATGCAAGAACGCCGTTTGTGGTCGAATACAATGAATCTCTCGAAACCGTAATAAAGGCCTATTTAAAAAACCGCAGAAAATCTTTGCAGAGACTTATGAACCTCAGCAATTATTATTTTCCCATGTTTGAGCAGGAGTTGGATAAGTACAATTTGCCCTTGGAAATAAAATACTTAGCCATTGTAGAATCTGCGTTAAATCCCAGAGCCAGATCAAGAATGGGCGCTACAGGTTTATGGCAATTTATGTTCCCTACCGGAAAAATGTTTGGTATGGATGTATCTTCTTATGTCGATGAAAGATCAGATCCATTAAGGTCAACAGAGGCTGCTTGCAAATATTTATCCAGTCTTCATAATGTTTTTAACGACTGGGATCTCGCATTGGCAGCCTATAATTCAGGGCCCGGAAACGTTTCCAAAGCAATAAGAAGATCAGGGGGAGAAAGAAATTATTGGAGTATCAGACATAATTTACCACGGGAAACAGCCGGTTATGTACCTGCTTTTTTAGCTACTATGTACATTTTTGAATATGCCGAAGAGCACGGATTTAAGACAAACAAAACAGACCGAGCTTATTTTGAAACTGACACCATTCATATAAAACAGACATTGACCTTTAACCAACTTTCAGACTTATTGGATGTACCTGTAGAAGAGTTACAGTTTTTAAACCCTTCTTATAAATTGGATATGATCCCTTATGTGGAAGGAAAGAATTACACCTTACGTTTGCCGGTGGATGTTTTGGGAAAATTTGTTAGTAATGAAGATCTTGTTTATGCTTATATTAACGAAGAAGCAAAAACATCTGAAAAACCTTTACCACAGGTTATAAACCAAAATAATCAAATTACCTATCGCGTTAAAAGTGGGGACTTTTTAGGTAAAATTGCGAGGGATTATAATGTTACCGTGAACGATATAAAACAGTGGAATAATTTAAAAAGTAATAATTTAAGAGTTGGGCAAAGA
>JBGTDF010000236.1:0-1998 GCA_041748455.1 Planktosalinus sp. | reverse complement strand
GAAACTAACTAGCATTTATGAAACGAACACTCCTTACAAGTGTATTGTTCCTTATTGGAATTTTATTCATCACTGCACAAAACAACTATCCCACCACTCAAGAAATCACACAACGACTTCAAAAACTTAACAGCGACAGATCAGCAACACTTACCTCACTTATCAAAACCGAAGGAGGCAAGGACATCTGGGTCCTTAAAATAGGAACCGGTGATCTGGACAACAAACCTGCAATCGCCATCGTGGGAGGCGCAGAAGGGTTTCACGTGCTGAGTGTGGAACTTGCCATACAATTTGCAGAACGCCTCGTTAACAATCATAAAGAAGTATTGGAAAAAACAACTTTTTACATCTTCCCAAATATGTCGCCCGATGCCTATGCACAATATCATAGCAGCCTAAAATATGAGCGTCGCGGTAATGCTTTAAAAGCAGATCACGACAGGGATGGAAGTGTAAGTGAAGACCCTTATGAAGACCTGAATAATGATGGCTACATCACTCAAATGCGCATAGAAAGCCCAATGGGAGATTATACTGTTCACCCTGCAGACCCGCGAGTACTTGTAAAAGCAGACAGGGCAAAAGGAGAGGCCGGAAGTTATTTGGTCTATTCTGAAGGAATTGATAATGATAAAGACGGAAAATTTAATGAAGACCTCGAGGAGGGCATTGCATTTAATACAAATCTTACCTATAAATTTCCGGTATTTCAACCACTGGCGGGAGACTATCCTGTCTCGCAAAAAGAGACACGGGCACTGGTGGATTATTTGTTTGATCAATGGAGTATTTTTGCCTTTGTCACATTTAGCCCGGCCAATAACCTTTCAGAACCTTTAAAATTTAATGAAGCCGATGCCAAAAAAAGAGTGCTGACTTCTATGTTGAAAACAGACGTTGCCATCAATAAAATGGTTTCAGACCTCTATAACAAAACCATTTCACAAAAAGCATTTCAGCAGGACAATCAAGGCACAGACGGCGATTTCTTTCAGTGGGCTTATTTTCACTTTGGCCGTTTAAGTTTCAGCACACCGGGCTGGTGGGTTCCGGAAGTCAAAGCCGAAAAACCATCGGAAAGTGAAGGTGAAGAAAAACCTTCTGAAACCAAAGATAAACCTGCAATAACCAAAGAATCTAATTTTATGGTGTGGGCAGATCGCGAAGGCCTTAACGATGTTTTTATCCCTTGGACAGAGGTTACACATCCTGATTTCCCAAACCAAAAAGTAGAAGTAGGCGGTATCAAGCCTTTTGTGATGCACAATCCGCCGTTTGTAATGACAGATAGCATTGCGATACAACACACAAATTTTATACTGGAACTTGCAAAAATGCAGCCCAAGCTGGAATTTCACAATGTAAAAGTAGAAAAATTGAGTGGCGGTTTAAATAGAATTACTGCAGATTTATTTAATAACTCTCCTTTGCCCACGCATTCCGAATTAGGGGAAAAATCAAGATGGCTCCGGAAAATAAGAATCGACATAACAAAAGATAAAAAAGATGTCCTGGCCGGAAATACAATCAATTTAATTAATAAAATGGATGCTTTTGAGACTAAAAAACTTTCTTGGATAATAAATGGTTCAGGAAATGTGGAAATCAAAGCCGGTGCTGCACATTGTGGTATTGCAACTCTTAATGTAAAATTATAATCATGAACAAGTCTTTATATATATCCATAATCTGTTTGTTGGTAAGCTGTTTTATGCTTGTGGAAAGCAATGCCCAGGAAAAATTCTTCCGGGCCATTGGAACCCCTCACGAACCCAAGGTTGAAGTTAGCTGGAACAGGTATTATACCTATGACGGTGTTACAGAAATAATGCAAAAAATAGCTAAGGCATACCCTGATCTGGCACGACTGCAAAGTATAGGAAAATCTTATCAGGGAAGGGATATTTGGTTATTGACTATCTCTGATTTTAAATCGGGCGACCCCGATAAAAAACCGGCCATGTATATTGACGGTAACATACATTCCAACGAAAT
>JBGTDF010000235.1:0-6927 GCA_041748455.1 Planktosalinus sp. | reverse complement strand
TAAATTTTGAGAGGGTGTTTTTATAATAAAATCTGCATTTTTAAATTTTAAGAGTCCTTTCCTAAGTCCTAAATATAGGAAATCATCACTTTTTGTAAGTGGTACTATTGATGTGGAACAAAACGGACTTACCGCTGTTTTGGATTATGGGGATGGAACTTGTGACAATATCGTAACCCTTATTTACAATGGAACGGAATACATTATTATTCTACAATAAACTTTAAATAACTTTATTCCAAAAAAAAAGCTGTATGACATCATACAGCTTTTTTTTGATTTATTTAAAAAATCTTTATTCAAAACCTACACTTTGTCCTGCTTTAACGTGCTGTGCATTTAAGGTTTCATTGTTTGAGTTAACCAGATATACTGCCACCCCAAAACGGGTAGGGTCATAAGAGTTTATTCCTTCGGTGTGCTGATAGTTAGTTAGGTTTATAGCAGAAAATGTAGCAACATATTCCTCAAATGGTCCAATAGCAGTAATAGGATCTCCTAATATATTGGTTAAAGAAACTTCCAAAACTTCATTGTGTACAAACTCCGGAATGGGATTTCCCATATTATACCAGGGACTTTCAGGAATATTTACATAATAATTTGTTTGCGGAAATATTAGTCCATTTTGATAAATGTAAACGACCAACTTATTATCGCCAGACAACCCATTTTCAGAAATTACTTTAACCTGAATATTCAACAAATCGCCTGATAATGCTGTGTCAATACCAATACTTAAATTAGTATCTGTACCTGCCTGGTTAAGCACAAAATCCAAAGAAGACTGTTGATCTTCCGGAAAAGGAACCGCAGTAGTTCTATTTAACCTGGCAGCAGGAAAACCGGCAACATTAAAAGTTTGTCTTAATTGCAGTTCCTGAGCAGCAGAATGCACCATAATGTCATTGTTATGTATTGCTACAGCTACAATATCATCAGAAGCAAGCATTAACTCTTTTATTGCGGTGGTAACTCTGGGGCACCATCCACACCATGTACCGGTATAATCTTCATAAGAAACTTTTCTTTTCGGAATGAATACCTCAAAGGATTGGATTTCAGTTTGGACCAAATCTACACCGTCATCATATTCTGCATAAACCTCATAAGTATTAGGAATTGTTGAATTAAATGAATTCCCGGCTATTAGAGTGCCATTCACAAAAAAGGTAGCTTCTTGTGTAGCATCGTCTCCATTAACTTCATAAAGATTAAAAGTAACATCTTGTCCGCGCAGCAATTTAGACTTACTTACAGTCATATATTTTTCAGAAACTACTTCTAATGTCAATATATTACTAGTAAGATCTCCATAAGTTGCAGAAAACTCATACACACCACCTTCGGTAAACTGCACAGTATTTTCAGAAATTGCAACACCATTTTTATACAGAATGCTTTCTGAAGTGTAATCCACCTCATTATTCCCTATAACAGATAAGGTTATTGTTTGATCTACACCTATGGTATTTGATTCTGTGTCAGCCTTAATGGTTATGGCAATTAAATTAGCTGTAGCGGTGTTGCTCAAATAATCTGCACTGCAAGAATATAGGATACATGCAACAGAAGCAAAAAACACTGCGACATACTTTGTTTTCATCTTTATAAAATTATGCATTTTTTATATTTACTTTTTTATGAACTTTGCTGTAGCTTTATTTCCGGCTTCATCTTGAAAAACCATTATATATAAACCGGATTTATAATTGCTCACATCAATCGTGCTATTTCCCGTATTTAAAGTATTTGTCTGGATTAACTTTCCTTGCAAGTTAAACAGTTCATAACTAACAGGGGTTTTTACGGTTAGTTGAATTTCATTAGTTGCTAAGGTGTTATTTAGTGTAACTCCCATTTGATTTAGTTGAAAATCACTGGTGCTTAGATTAGGGTCATAGCGATATGTAAAAGTTATGGACTCTCCTATCTCGTCACCATTTTCATCTACTTGAAAAAATTTCCATACATAATCCAGTGGAAAGTTTGTGCCATCACCTTCATTTTGATTAAAAAACTTATCAAATTGAGGGTTTGTACCTCCGGCAGGAATAGTCTCAGGAATTCCTGATTCAGGATAGGTCTGTCCTTCTGTTACATCAAAAATACAAAGTGTTCCAAAACAAAATTGATAGCTGCTGCCATCTGTATTGGTAATGGACTCATTTTTTATTTTGACTAATATATCCTCATTGGTATTATTATTAATCCAGAAGTAAAGTGTTGCTTGCGCTTCCACAACAGAATTAAAAGAGCGAATATCTCCATCTAAAATGGGTACTCCATCATAATCTTCTACAGTAAATTGTGCGTGTAAAAGGGTAGATAAAAGTAAAAATGGCAATAAATAAATAAAATTTTTCATTTTTCAGAATTTTTAGGGGAAAACGAGGAGTTTTTAAACTCCTCGTTAAGTGGTTTATATAATTATTTTATTATCAATTTTTGTGTTTGTTCTGCATTTTCGCTGGTTATTCTAGCTAAATACATTCCTTTTTGTAAAAAAGACATATCTAAAAGACCTTTATCAGAAAGCCCGGTTTGCACATATACTTTTTTCCCTGTTATATCATAAACGGTAATGTCTACTACAAAATTATTTGAAGAGAGATTAAAAATTCCATTAGAAGGATTAGGATATAAAACTACTTGACTTAAAGTATTTTCAACAATTCCAAGAGGATTTCCGGTAGTAGAAAAATTTGTGGATTCCCCGGAACCGTAATTCCCATTTGTTGAATATACTACAAAACCATCACTGTCTGTTAAAGTTACAGGGCCGCCTCCATCTCCAAAAGTGTCAATTAGATTAAAAGTATAGCAATTATCAAATAAAGAGATAGGCACTGTAATAGTTTGATTATTTCCATAGGGTCCACCTTGTAAAACAGTTGAACCATCTGTTCTTTTAATGTTCCATCTTACTTCAGATCCCCAGTTATCGGTTTGTATTACCAAATCTAATTCTCCCAAACTCTCTTCGGCAATATTAAATTCAAGAGTATCTTGGTTATTTGAATTATCATCATCATTAGCTAATGTAATCAACAAGGTATTGTTAGACTGTAAATCATATTCAATTTCGGGTAATTCTAAAGTTTCCATTAATAAAGAAGTAAGGTTTCCTGTCCAAGTATATGTTTGAATACCCCCCCCATTTACTGAATAATTTATATCCAGTGAAGTAAGTGGATTAGTGCCCGTATTTTGAATTTTAATTACAGGACTAAGTACATCGTTACATTGATCCATAATATCTTCTACATTTATTAAGGCTGCATCATTTGCATGTGTCAAACCAGTGTAGGTTGAATAGGCTCCATTACCACTTATAACTGTTTGTTGTGTTTCTGTCATAAAGACCACAACTTCCAATTCTGCTTCAAAAAAGTCTACCGGAACTGAATTATAAGCTGCGGGAATTGTATATGTGAAAGTTTCATCGACAAAAGATCCGGTTGTAGTAGTATTAACATCTACACCCCATTGCCCGGTCACCATGTGTACCAGCCTGTGCATATGCGGGTAATTATTTCCCATTCCACCACCGGTCTGTGGACCTAAAGTGTTGTTCTGCAATAAGGCAACATTTAACTTATTAGTACTTACAGGACTATTTCCGGTATAAAAAGCTTCTACATGTACAGTCAACAGTCTTGTGTTTATATCAATAGTTGCCTCAACACCTAAATTAACATAAGAAGCTTGATTTAGTGTTTGGTTTGACGCATTGTTCCAAAAATTTCTGCCCATAGCAGTACCCCCGGCTCCGTTTTGGGACATTCCGGCAAAAACAGTTCTGTTTACTGTACCTGCAGGATATCCGGTTACACCTGCTTGATTAACAATCGCAGTTCCAAATGGAGTTCTAAAATCGGGCTGACCGGCACCTGGGGTGGCAAAACCTCCAACGTGTATATTTATTAAAAATACATTACCCGGATTATTATTTTGGATAGCTTGAGCTATTGCATGACCATCAGGACAATAGACGCAGTTTATACCGGTAAACTCTTCGAGTATTACTTTTTTATTTTCAGGGTTTGTGTTTACGATGGTTTGACCTTGAAGGTTAAAAACCATTGTGAAAAGCACAATTAGAGGGAGTAAATTTTTTACCATGACTGTTAGTTTTGATTTTTTAAAAAATGTTAGTCGTCAAATATACCTAATTTTTAAAAAAATATTAATATTTTATTAAATAGATTGCATTTTTAACATTAATTAAATTTGAAATTAATTGATTGAATAATTCTGTAATAACTGATTATACTTTAATTAGACAATTTAATAAATACAACAGCCAAAAAAATAAATTTCAAACTACATTTTTTAAAGATTCGGTAAATTTTAAATTAAATATTTAGTAATATTGCCTATAACTAACAATTTTTAAGATGAAAAATATACTCACTCTCCTCCTTTGTCTATTTGGTTTAAGTCTTTTTGCACAAACAGAAGTGCCTGATATGACTCTCAAAAACTTAGACGGGCAAGATATTCGACTACAGGATATTTCTAAAAATCAAATAATTGTAATCTCACTTTGGGCTACTTGGTGTGTGCCTTGTAAAAATGAGTTAGATGCTATTAACGATGTATATGACAAATGGCAAAAAGAAACCAACGTAAAATTATATGCGATTTCTGTAGACGATGCCAGAACCGTGAGAAGAGTAAGGCCAATGATTAATGGGAAAGGTTGGGATTATGAAATCTTATTAGACACAAATAACGATTTACAACGCGCGCTGGGAGCATCTACAGTACCCTTGACTTTGGTGGTTAAAAACAATAAAATTCTTTACAGACATTCGGGATATACACCGGGTGTAGAAAATGAATTATACGAAAAAATTGTAGAGTTTTCTAAATAATTTATAATTCTGTAAATATCATTTTATGAAAAAACTAACCAGTCTTTTTACATTACTTTTTATAACACTTACTATACAAGCGCAAGACATTGGCAATTTTAGCGGAGGATTTGAGTCCAACTCCCAATGGTTGCAAGATGACGAAGGTTTGGGTTATACAGCACCGGAAGATAGTTTTCGCTCCAATAATTATTTCTTGTTAAATTACAATTACGGAAAATTTTCAGCAGGTGTGCAATATGAATCTTATTTACCGCAACCATTATTAGGATATTCCCCGGTTTTGGATGGAAATGGTATAGCTACCTACTTTCTTAATTTTAAACATGAATCCCTGGACATAACTGCAGGATATTTTTATGAGCAATTCGGCAGTGGTCTTATTCTACGCTCCTGGGAGGATAGACAGTTAGGGATTAATAATGCAATCAAAGGAGCAAGAATTAAATTTTCGCCTACAGATTTCATTGCCATAACCGGTCTTTATGGAGAACAAAGGGTTGGTTTTGAAACTTCTGAAGGGGTTATTCAGGGTATTGACGCAAATATTGATTTGAGTCAGTTTTTAAATAATGATGATATCTTTCTGGATATCGGCGGAAGCTATGTGGGAAGGTATCAAAATACCCTGGGCAATGAGGTAATTCCTTCAAACATAAATGCATTTTCGGGTAGGATAGATGTTAGTTTTAAAAACCTATTCGCTGGTTTTGAAGCCATCCACAAAGAGCCGGATGTTCTGGTAAACGAAGGTTTAATCACCAATAATAACGAACGATATAAAGGTTCTGCATTGTTACTTAATCTGGGCTATGCGCAAAAGGGACTAGGTGTAAATGCACAAATGCGCCGACTTGAGAATTTTAGTTTTTATGCGGATCGATTTGCAGAAGGAAACCAATTCAACCAACAGGTTATTAATTTTATTCCGGCTTTAACAAAACAACACGATTATTTATTGTCCAATATTTATGTTTACAATCCGCAATCCAGGCTTATTATTCAGGAATTTCAGCAACAGGCCGGGGAAATGGGTGCGCAGATAGATGTCTTTTATACTTTTGAAAAGGAAACTGTATTGGGTGGAAAATATGGTACCAAAGTAGATTTTAATTTTTCTTACTGGTCAGGCCTTGAAGATACGTATGATGTTGTAAACAATGGTTATGCATCTGAATTTATTGGTTCTGAAGGGGACAGATATTTCAGGGAAATAACAACAGAAATCAGAAAACGCTGGACAGAAAACCTTAGCGGTATATATACCTTTTCTGATGTGATCATCGACAAGGGAATAACTGACGGCAGCATACTTGGTTTTGAAGATATCAGGGCGCAAATAGCCGTGGCAGAACATACTGTAAGACTTGGCGGAACTAAATCCATTCGCTTTGAGTTACAACATTTATGGACAAAAGACGATGACAAAAACTGGGCAGGAAGTTTAGTGGAATACAATTTCAATTCTAATATTGGAATTTACATTGCAGACTCCTGGAACTATGGTGGGGCTGATGAATTACATTATTATAATGCCGGTGGAAGTTACACAAAAGGAAGAACCCGATTCGCCTTGAACTATGGTCGCCAAAGAGGTGGTTTAATATGTGTGGGCGGGGTATGCAGATTTGTTCCCGAAAATACCGGGCTCTCTATGAATATTAATGTTGCTTTCTAAACACAATACTTTATAACGATACATAAAGCCGTCAAAAATTTTGACGGCTTTTTTATGTTTTATATTGAACGATTACTTTTAAAACTTTAGTGGAAGATAAACCACCTTCTTGGTTTCAAAAAAATCTTCTTTAAAGTAATTGGACAATGGATAGATAGAAGCTTTGGGATAGTCTTGCAATTCTTCGGTTAAATCCCCTCCTTTTAAATACAGGATTCCGTTTTTTAAAGTATGGTTGCTTTTTTTGGCAATTTTCCCTTGTACCCAATGTACAAATGTGGGCATTGCCGCTACAGCCCTGCTCACGATAAAATCATATTTCCCGCTAATTTCTTCCACACGGGCGTTAGTGTATTTTACATTTTGCAA
>JBGTDF010000234.1:0-4141 GCA_041748455.1 Planktosalinus sp. | reverse complement strand
GAAAAACTTTTCCATTTTTATGCGTTCTTCTTCTGCAAGTTCTGCATCTACCAGTATTCTACCACTGTGTTCATCAGTGATTATTTTTTTTCTGGAAGCAATTTCCACTTGCACTTGGGGTGGAATTGTAAAAAAGGACCCGCCAGATGCACCTCTTTCTATAGTTGCAATAGCCTGCCCATTTTTAACATTGGTGCGTATGCGATTGTAAGCTTTGGTTAAACGCTCTTCAATTTTATCACGGTAAGCATCTGCTTCTTTCAGAAGAGTAAGTTCTTCTTTTTCGGTTTCGCTTAAAATTTCGTCAAGTTCTGCTTTTTTGTGGCTTAAATGCGACTCGCGGTCAGAAAGACGTTCTTTGGATTGCGCAATAATCTCTTTTTTATGCTCCATCTGCGCTTTCAATTCTTTGATGTGCTTTTCAGCAAGTTGCATTTCCAGTTCCTGGAATTCAATCTCTTTGCTCAGGGAGTTATATTCCCTGTTATTTCGAACATTATCTTGCTGCGAAGTATATCTTTTTATAAGTCCTTTAGACTCTTCAATTTGATTTTTCTTTGCAAGGATAGATTCTTCGGTAACTTCCAAATCTGCAGTTAACTTATCCATTCTTGTGGTCAATCCTGCAATTTCATCTTCAAGATCCCTAACCTCCAAAGGAAGTTCGCCACGTAAATTTCTAATTTCATCAATTCTGGAGTCGATGAGTTGCAAGTCATATAAAGCTCTTAACTTTTCTTCTACCGTAGCTTCCGTTTTATTTGCCATACTTATAAATACTTGATTGGATTGGTGTTTACTTGTGATTCCATGACCTTAATTGTGTTTAAGGCAGGTGCAAAATTAGTGATTTTTTTGGTAATGAAGTCAACTAAACCAATTTTTATGAATTGTTCACTTTCATAGTGTCCAATATCTGCTAAAACTATTTGATTTTCGGCTTTATAATAGTCGTGGTATTTTAAATCTGCTGTTAGGAAAATGTCTGCCCCTGCTCGTTTTGCCTGCTCAATTGCAAAACTTCCGGAACCACCCAACACTGCAATTTTATGGATGGGTTTACCTAAAAGTTTACTGTGTTTTATACAACCCGTTTTGGTAATTCCTTTAACATAAGATAGAAATTCATTTTCAGGCATGGGGTTTTTTAGTTCGGCGATCATTCCCATACCCATTTTTTGGTTGGTGTTTTCTAAAGTAGTTATCTCATAAGCCACTTCTTCATAGCTATGGGTATCAAAAAGGGTTTTTAAAATTTTGGATTCTAAATGTGCTGGAAAGGTTATCCCAATTTGTGTTTCTTCTTCCAAATGGGTTTCTCCTTTTTTGCCAATCTTTGGGTTGGCTTCTTCTGTTGGCAGAAAACTACCGGTACCATCTATATTAAAACTACAATTTGAATAGTTACCTATGTTTCCCGCACCAGCTTCAAAAAGGGCATTGCGCAAACTTTCGGCTTCGGCTTTAGGAACATAGGTAATCAATTTCTTTATTGTTTGTTTTTTAGGAAGCAATATTTTTTTGTTAATGAGACCAAGCTTGTCACATAAAATGGCATTCACGCCTTCCCAGGCATTGTCTAATGCCGTATGTATAGCAAAGATGGCTATATTGTTTTTGATTGCTTTTATCAGGACACGTTCCACGTAAGTACTGCCATTCAGTTTTTTTATTCCTGAAAAAAGAATGGGGTGGAAGCTTACAATAAGATTACAATCGTTTTCGATTGCTTCGTCGATTACTTCTTCCAAGGTGTCTAAGGTAACCAGAATGCCTGAAAGCTTTGTGGTTTTGTCTCCAACTAAGAGACCTACATTGTCAAAGTCTTCTGCATAGTTTAAAGGAGCTAATTCTTCCAATATATCAATAACATTTTTTATATTCATCGTGTACATTTTATGGTAAAGATAAAAAAGTATATTTTCGTTGTGATGAATAAACTAAGGAAAATACTATTTCCGTTTGCAGTGCTCTATCACGGGGTAACTTCTGTTAGAAATTGGCTGTATGATAAAAACTATTTTAAAAGTATTTCTTTTGAAAAGCCGGTCATTTGTGTAGGGAATTTAAGTATGGGTGGTACCGGAAAGTCGCCAATGATAGAATATTTAATTTCCCTGTTGAAAGATGATTACAAGCTGGCAGTATTAAGCAGGGGTTATAAAAGAAAGTCCAAAGGTTTTCAGTTTGTGGAAATAAACAGTTCTGCGGAAGAGATAGGGGATGAGCCATTACAGTTTAAACGAAAATTTCCTGAAGTCACCGTTGCTGTTGATGCAAACCGAAAAGAAGGAATTGCAAAACTTCAACAAGCTGCTGATGTAATTCTTCTGGACGATGCATTTCAGCATAGAAGCGTGAATCCCTCTTTTTCCATTTTATTGACAACTTACGCAGATTTATATATTAAGGACTATGTACTTCCTGCCGGAAATCTTAGGGAATCCAGAGCAGGGGCTGATCGTGCCGATTTGATAGTGGTAACCAAATGTCCTGAAAAAATATCCTATGCGCAGCAGCAGGAGATTCAATATAAACTAAAGTTGAAACCACATCAGCATGTTTATTTTTCTTTTATATCGTATGCCTCTGTTATTCAAGGCAAGCAAGACACCAAGCATTTAGATTTTTTAATTAATAAAAATTTTACGCTGGTAACCGGAATTGCCAATCCGGCACCATTGGAAAATTATTTAAAAGACTACGGTTTATCCTTTGAGCTTATTTCTTTTGCTGACCATCATCACTTTACGGTATCTGAAATAAATATGCTGGATAAAAAGGAGTTAATTTTAACTACCGAAAAAGACTTCATGCGGTTAAAGGACAGACTTGCCAATGCGCAGGTTTATTACATACCAATCCACATTGAGATTTTGAACAAAGAAGAAGGATTTAAAAGAAGAATCAAGAATGCTGCAAACTCTATTTTTGAGGAGGAAACCGGGAAAATTTAAACTTTAGAAGTTTGTAATGTGCGGTAAATTTTTTCAAAAAACTCTTCTGTTTTGAAAGGTTTTGGTATTATTTCGTTGAATCCGGCTTTGTAAAAATCATCCAGGTTTTCATCGATAGTTACAGCAGTCAAAGCTATAATGGGTATTTGTTTTTTAAACTCCCTGATTTGTTGGGTAGCTTCTATACCACTAATACCCGGCATATGGATATCCATTAAAATTAAATCGTAGTCGTTTTCTTTTACAAGTGCTACTGCATCTTCGCCATTGTCTGCTACAGCGCATTTCATTTTGTTTTTCTCCAAAATTTTCCGAGTAATCATTTGGTTGATTTTGTTGTCTTCCACTACTAAAATATATAGGTTTTCAAGAGCAACATAGTCCACCCCATAGATAATGGCATTTGGGTTTTTATTTTCGGTTACTTCATCAGAAATCTGGAACTTTATATCAAACCAGAATTTAGATCCTTTGCCTATTTCGCTATCCAGATTTATTTTACTTCCCATCAGGGTGAGTAAATTTTTAACAATTGCAAGACCAAGACCGGTACCTCCAAATTTCCTGTTTATTTGTAAAGAACCCTGTGTAAAGTTTTCGAAAATAGCTTTTTGTTTTTTCAGGGAAATACCTACTCCTGTATCTTGTATTTCAAAATGAAGCAATACAATTTTATCTGTCTGGCTTAATTTTTTTACTTTAACGGTAACCTCTCCATTTTCAGTAAACTTAACTGAGTTTCCAATTAAGTTGATTAAGACTTGTGAAATTACAACAGGATCCCCAATTAGTTTAAAAGGAATACTTTCATCATACTCCAGAGTCAACTTGTTTTTTTTATCGTTAGAAGATTTTTTTAGTGCTATTAAAACATCTTCAATTCGTTTCTTTAAACTGAATGCTTTCTTCTCAATTTCCACTTTATTTGCCTCCAGCTTATTGAGATCTAAGATGTTGTTTATTAAGGAAAGGAGATATTCTCCTGAGAATTTTAAAGAGTTAAGGTGTTCTTTTTGGTCTTCCCTTGGTTGGTCCTCAAGCAATAAGTGGGTTAATCCGGTTACTGCATACATAGGTGTTCGCAGTTCATGTGTTATAGTAGACAAAAATTGTGTTTTTGCCAACGAGGCTTTTTCTGCTCGCTCTTTTGCAATTACCAATTCGTCATTTTTCTCTTGTAACAA
>JBGTDF010000233.1:0-9825 GCA_041748455.1 Planktosalinus sp. | reverse complement strand
TTTTTGATACCCTGGGAAAATTTATAATGGCAGTGCTTACCATTTTTGTAAAGTTTATCGGTGTGATATTAATCCTTGTTGCAGCCACAACATTAATAGCACTTTTTATAGGACTTTTTATTACAGGGATTTCGGGATTTTTTGGAACGTGGTATACTGACTTTTTTAATATCGTAAACGATACCGCTGTGCCCATCTGGTTACTTTCTATAATGCTTTTCTTTGCTATAGGAATCCCATTTTTCTTCCTGTTCATTTTGGGATTAAAAATACTTGTGGACAATTTAAAATCCATTGGCAGGGTAACTAAACTATCCCTGTTGGGTCTATGGTTACTGTGTATTATCGGGTTGAGTATTTTTGGGGTGCTTCAAGCATCAGAACAAGCCTATGAAGGAAATGTGTTACGGTCAGAACAATTAAACATAAAATCCCAGGATACTTTATATGTTAGTATGGTAAGCAACGACACCTATGAGCGGGATATGCGACGAAAATCTGGTATGCGGGTAAAATATGATGAAAATGATAATCAGGTTCTTTACTCCAATGAGGTTCGGCTTATTGTCAAATCAACTAAAGATAGTATTGCCTCTATTTCAGTGGATAAAAAAGCCAGGGCAAGGGATTACTTATTTGCTAAAAATAAAGCAGATGCTATCACCTACAATTATACCCTGGATGGCAATCATTTAAAATTAGACGGTTATTTTATCACTTCTATGGAAGAAAAATATCGTGGACAGGAAATTGAAATTACCTTATATTTGCCTGTAGGTACTATACTGAATGCAGACAGGAACACCTATAGCTACCATCGCAATTCGTCGCGCTACAGGGATATTTTAAACAATGGGGATGAAGAAAATTACCTGCAAATCCTCGATGGCAAAACAGCCTGTTTAAATTGCCCTGAAAACAGATATAACAGTGAAGAACCCGAATTTGAAAGTATCGACTGGGACAATGAAGACTGGGAAGAAGAATGGAAAAAAGGCAATAAAATAAGGATCAATAAAGATGGTATTAATATAAATGTAACCGATGAAATTGATTCTGTACAGGTAAAATTAAACAAGGAAGGCATTAAAATTAATTCCAATTAAAAAACACAGATATGAAATTTATATTCTTAATACCCTTATTCGCATTGACAATCACACTTACATCCTGTGATTCTAACATTATCCTTGGAAAAGTAGAAGGAAATGGCAATGTGATTTTGGAAGAAAGGGTAATATCAGGTGCAATAAACGAAGTAATTGCAAGTAACGGCTTAGAAGTGGAACTACTGGAAAAAAATCTTCAGCAGATTCATGTGGAAGCAGATGACAACTTACACGAGTATATTGAAACTGAATTAAAAAATGGTAAATTGTATATAAGTACAACAAAAAACATTGTACATGCAAAATCCAAGAAAGTGATTGTGGCTTTTTCTTCCTTGAATGCAGTAGAGGCAAATAGTGGAGCTCACGTAACTACTTTAAGCCCTATTTTAGCAGATAATTTATTCTTAAAAAGCAGTAGCGGTGGTAGTTTGTCAATAAATGCGATGTCTAAGGAACTTACCGCACAGGCAAGCAGTGGTTCTATTTTAAAAGTTTCAGGACAGTCAAGAAGCTTTGATGTTAAAGCATCCAGCGGAAGTAGGATTGAAGCTAAAGATATGATTGCCCTTCAAGCCAATGCAAAAGCATCCAGTGGTGCAGATATCACTTTATATATTGAAAATTCATTAGATGCCAAAGCATCCGGTGGTGGTGATATAAAATATTATGGTGAACCCAAAATTGTTAACAAGAATAATTCTTCCTCAGGAAACGTCAGGAAAATGTAACAATATTTGCTAATACATTCTAAGAAAAATAAGCCCGGGTATACTAGCCCGGGTTTATTTTTATATGTAGTATGACCAAAATCATAGTAAGAACATTACGGTGATTTTATCTTTGCTATTGAAAATTAAGACAATGCAAAGCCTTATTCAAAAATACAACGTTCCGGGTCCGCGATACACCAGTTATCCCACGGTTCCCTATTGGGATTCCAGAACATTTTCAGAAGAAAACTGGAAAGTTAAACTTGCAGAAAGCTTCAAGACATACAATTCAACCGAAGGCATAAGCCTCTATATCCATCTTCCCTTTTGCGAAAGTCTATGCACGTTCTGCGGCTGTAACAAGCGCATTACCAAGCGACATGAAGTAGAAGACCCATACATCCTTGCCCTGTTGAAAGAATGGCAATTATATCTGGATGTACTTACTGAAAAACCCCTCATAAAAGAAATACATTTAGGTGGTGGCACACCCACTTTTTTCTCCCCGGAAAACCTGACCACATTAATACAAGAAATTTTAAAAGGAAGTACCCTTTCCCCCACCTATGAATTCAGCTTTGAAGGTCACCCAAACAATACCACCAAAGAACATTTACAAGCTTTATATGATTCAGGATTCAGAAGGGTAAGCTTTGGTGTACAGGATTATAATATGGCCGTGCAAATAGCAATAAATCGCATTCAGCCTTTTGAAAATGTGAAAAGGGTGACTGAAATGGCAAGGGAAATAGGGTACACTTCTGTTAGTCACGATATCATCTTTGGCTTGCCTATGCAAACACTGGACTGCATCGAAAATACCATTCAAAAAACCGGCGAACTCCTCCCTGATCGTATCGCTTTTTACAGTTATGCACATGTTCCCTGGATAAAAGGAAACGGTCAAAGAGGATACAGCGAAAAGGATTTACCATCTGCACCTTTAAAACGTGACCAATATGAAAAGGGAAAAAAAGCCCTGGAAAATATAGGCTATATCGAGATAGGTATGGATCATTTTGCTTTACCAAAAGACGAATTATTTGTATCTTTAAACAATAAAAGCCTGCACAGAAACTTTATGGGATATACCACGACCCAAAGCAAAATAATGCTTGGTCTTGGCGTATCGGCAATTAGTGATAGCTGGACAGCTTTTGCACAAAATGTTAAAGACATCGAAAGCTATTATGCATTATTGACGAAAAACGACATTCCTGTGTACAGGGGACATTTTTTAACACCGGAAGATCAAATACTAAAACAACATATTTTAAACCTGATGTGCCATTTGGAAACTACCTGGGATTCAGAAAATTTAAGATTCCCGGAACTGGAAGTCGTTTTAAAATCGCTGCAAGAAATGCAGGATGAAAATCTAATACAGATTAACCATTCCAAATTAAACATAACCGAAAAGGGCAGACCCTTTGTTAGAAATGTATGCATGGCTTTTGACCTCTTGCTGCAAAGAAAACAACCGGAATCCCAATTATTCTCAATGACCGTTTAACTTTTAAAAATTATAGTATGAAAAAAATTATTGTACCCATCGACTTTTCCGGCCACTCTGAATATGCATTACGGGTCGCTGCAGATATAGCTAAAAAACACAAAGCTGAACTGGTGTTACTGCATATGCTTGACATTTCAGACCAGATGATAAGCATTACCGAAGCCACACAAAGAAGGGAACTGATGTTTTTTATGCAACTTGCAACAAAACGTTTTGAAGAGTTTGTTGCTAAGGATTATTTGAAAGATATTCAGGTAACACCGGTCATAAAGCACCATAAGGTATTTGAAGAAATCAACAACGTCGCCACAGAAGTCCATGCAGATTTAATCGTAATGGGCTCACGTGGTGCAACCGGCATCAAGGGCTTCTTTGTAGGTTCCAATACAGAAAAGGTAGTTCGCACGTCTGATGTCCCTGTACTGGTAGTAAAAACAGATATTGAAAAGTTTGCGCCTAAAACCATTGTTTTTGCATCTGATTTTGATCAGGAAAACCTTAAGGCTTTTCAAAAGGTAAGGCAATTTGCAGATAGTTTTGGTGCGAAAATTAAAATGGTATATATAAATACTCCCAATGTAAAATTCAAAAGTACTTTGGAAATAAGGGAACAAATGCGACAGTTTTTAAGCGCTTCTTCTATTTCAAACCATTCTGAAGACCTGGTGGTTTACAATGATTATACGATAGAAGATGGTATTCGCAATGCCGCATACAATTTACTCGCAGATATGATTGCCATACCAACACATGGCAGAAAAGGCATTAATAAAGTATTAGTTGGTGGCAGTGTTAGTGAAGATGTGGCAAATACATTAGACCTTCCGGTGTTGACCGTGAAGATTTAATGAATTTGCTATTTAACCTTCCGCAAGGTTTTCGATTTTTTACGTTATTTTTACAGAAAAGAAAGCAGACCTATGCACATGTATCTTATTATTTTACTCTTGATTAGTTTTTCTTCCGAAGAAAAAGAAACCCTTGTTATTGATGGATTTTCATCCGCTACATATACAGATATACGCCTTAATGATGGGGAGAAATGGGAAGCCAACAAAGAAACTACGGAGAGTATTTCCAAAATGATCGGGATTACCAAAGATGCTATAGATTCTGAATCGTATGACCCTACTGAAGTAAGAGTCAGTTTGGAAAACGAACTGCAAATACTTCTAAAAAATTGTACAATGGAAGGACAGGCAAGGTCACAATTGCACAATTATCAGATGGGTTTAAGGTACCGAATACATGCAATACAAAAAAACGTGGCAACACTTAAAGAGGTGCAAACCTATTTAGAAAAATATCCTACTTATTTTGAATAATCTATTTCAGGATGCGCAGTTTAACTTACCCAATTCATTAATAGATGCACATAGTTAATCTTCAGGAACAAAATTCCATCGCCAACAAATTTATTGCAGAAATGCGGGATGTGACTGTTCATAAAGATGCCATGCGTTTTCGGAAAAATGTGGAACGCATTGGGGAAGTATTGGGATATGAACTTAGCAAATATTTGGACTATAAAACCAAAGAAATAGACACGCCATTGGGAAAAGCTTCCGTTGCTCTTCCTGCAGAACCTATAGTTATCTGTTCTATTTTAAGGGCAGGATTACCTTTGCATAACGGATTGCTCCATTGCTTTGACAGCGCTGAAAATTCGTTTATTTCTGCTTATCGCTACCACACTTCAGACAAAGAATTTGAAATAAAAGTAGAATACCTCGCCTCCCCTTCTTTGGAAGGAAAAACACTACTGCTGGCAGACCCTATGATCGCCACCGGACGTACATTTGTAAATGTACTGGAAGCATTGAAACCAATGGGAACGCCAAAGCATATTCATCTGGTATCAGTTATTGGTTCTAAACAAGGCATTGCTCACTTAGAGGAAACCCTTCCGAAGGAAACCAGGTTATGGATTGCCGCTATCGATGATTCGCTGGATGGAAACGGCTATATCGTTCCCGGACTGGGCGATGCCGGGGATTTGAGTTTTGGGGATAAAATGCAGGGGTGAAAATGGTATAATAGTTAATAGTATAATGGTTAAGGTTCCCTTCGACTCCGCTCAGGGACCGTTTAATGGTTAAATAGGTAATTAAGTGATTAAGACAAAATGATTTTTTTTTAATTCGTATTTATTCCTAAAAAACCGGTCACTAAATACTTTCTATCGAAACTTCCCCGCTAAAAAACGCTTCCAGTTCCTTCATGGTTTCAGTGGAAGTTTGCAGGTCTTTTACTATGACACCTTTTTCCAATGCTACAATGCGGTTAGAAACCTCTACTGTATGTTGTAAATCGTGACTGGATACTAAAATGGTTACTTCTTTGGTCGCTGCCAAGTCCTTGATTATTTTCTTAAGGCGTATCTGGGTTGTGGGATCAAGATTGGCAAAAGGTTCGTCAAGAATAACAATTTCCGGGTTTCCTATAAGCGCGGCTACTACCCCTACTTTTTTGGAATTACCTTTGGAAAGATCACGTATGTATTTTTTTTTGTTTAAAATTTCGTCATTAAAAAAGTCGGCAAACGGGGCTAAAAAAGCATCTACATCTGCTTTGTTCCACCCGCGAAGATCCCCTATAAAATAGAAATATTCTTCCGGGGTGAGATAGCCTATAAGGAACGTTTCATCAATAAAAGAAGAAGTAAAAGGTTTCCATGCTTCACTGCTGCTTATTTCCACACCGTTACTGGTAATTTTTCCGCTGGAAGGCGGTATAAGGTCCAGTAACAAACTAAAAAAAGTGGTCTTACCGGCACCGTTATTACCTACAAGTCCAAAACTTTGGCCTTTTGGGATGTCTAAAGTTGGTATATTTAAAACAGTGGTAGCACCGTAAGTCTTTGTTAAATTTTCAACGTGTATCATAATCTTCTATTTCTTGATTCTTTATTTATTTATAAAAAAATGTCATTGCGATCTGCCAAATGCGGAGAATCGACTAGTTACTCTGTTTATAAGCTGCAAGCGTTTTGTATTTCTCTTTCTTATAAATGTTTTCTATGATGCCAAATACTTTGTTTTTGAATGCAAATCCAAACACCCCTGCTAATGCCACAATCAAATAACCTACATTCGGACTGTAGAGATAATGTCCTATGGCATATAAAATCATCGGCAACAATAATTTGGGCAGGGTGAGCAAGATGCTTTTTATATTAAAAGATTGTTTGTCACCAAAAATATTTTTGTTTTGCGTCAAATTAATTGGCGTTTTCACATACGCACCCGCCCATAGTACCACATGTGCATTGACTCCAATATTATAAATTGCCCCTACAACGATTGCCAGATACACTTCCCATCCAAAATAAAGATAAAACGAACTCAAAAGCAAACTGCAAACAGTTGCTATCACCATAAGCCACCATTTAGAGTTTAAATACTCCCGGTATTTGATATTCTGGCTCATCATTAAAGGATAATAAGCACTGTCCCAGCTGGGAACAAATTGACCAAAGGTAAACAGGAAACCACCTGTCACAAAAAGACCTGCAAAAATGCGCCACACAGGACCTTCATAAGTTTCTATGGCTCCGCCAAAAAACAACAACCCATAAAATATAAACAACACACTCATCAAAATTGTGGAACGCGAACGCTTGTTGCGCATTATAAGTTTAATATCGTTTTTGAGAAAAGTTCCCAGGGTACCAAACTGGTTCAACCAGGTAAGATTTTGTGTTTCTGCATCTTTTTGTTTGATGGACAAACCGGCATCCAGATACAAGTTTCTTTTAAAATATTGGAAAGTCACATAGGTTATTAGCAGTAAAGCCGCAAGCGGTACTACTACGGTTAAAGCATTGGAATATAAAGCGTCAAAAAATGGGGCAGTATGTAAAGTACTATCCAGAATTTGGTAATAATGCAACCCGGAAACCGAAATAATAACCGCACCAAGTATGTAAAGCACCACATCTTTATTTGCACTTAGTATATTCAGAAAATTATTAATGAAAATGAGGGACCACACGCCAAGAAACCATCCAAAAACCCCAAAACCATTATACCCTTGCATATATAATACTACAGAAAAAGGAACCAGAAAAAATAAATGTACCCAATTAAAATAAGACAATACAGATTTTCCCAGGGTAAAACTAACAATGGTGTTTTTTTTAATTGGCAGGAATAACAAAGGTCGGATATTGAGCACCGGAATTTTCTGCAAGAAAAAACGTATCACCAAATCCATAAGTAAGTAATACAACAAAAACCGATTTACCGTAGCAAAGGGTTCCATATTTACTTTTTCCAAAAGGAAATACAAGCCTACCCCTAAAATTGTGAACATCGCTATAAAATAAAGCGCCCCAAAAACCATCAGTATTTTTAAAAACAAATTAGCCTTAAAAGACGCTGATCGTATAAAAGATTTCCATTCCAGGGTGAAGAAGTGTTTAAACATAGTATCTTTTTATTTAAAGCCATTTGGCTATATGCAGACAATTTGTTTGTAGTGGAAAGATGTTATTTGTTACAATTAGGATTAAAAAAAGATAAGAAAATGTATAGATTAAAACAAAAAATTATGCCCATCCATTAGTCTTCTTTAAGGATGTGATATGTGCCAAATGATGGTTACAATGCCAGGCATACAAAGCAGTAGTTTCATCTAATGTAAATACCTTATTGTGCTCAGGATGGAGATAAGTGCGTTTAAAATCTTTATCATTCAGGCTTTTAAGTAAATATTCCCATCGTTCGTGAATGCCTTCCAGCATTTGTAAAGCAGGTGTTATTGGTATATGTATACTATCTGCAAGTTCTGCCCACTTTGCCTCTTTGTATGGTTTTATGGTTGGGGTATCTTCGGTTAAGGCCAATTTATATCTAATTAAAGCATTCATATGGCTATCTGCACAATGGTTTACTAATTGTCTTATTGTCCACCCTTCCAGACGGTATGGGGTGTCTATTTGGGTATCTTTTAAAGTGGCAATTTCTTTTTGCAGATGCTTTGGGAAATTAGCTATACTGGAGATATATGCTTTCTTGTCAGCATTAGTGATTTGCGAAGGCATTTTGAATTTTCCGATAGGGTATTTTAAATCTTCCGTGGTCATAGGAACCAATAATTAAGAGTATCTAAGATAGTACAAATTTTATATCCATAAAGAAAATATATTTGTAAACTGTGAGAAATTTTAATAAAAAAAGGAATTACAATCTGAAAATAGCTATAGAGCAAGTGATTAAATATAATTAACCTATTTTTATTTGAACTATAGCTAAACGAAATGCTGAAAAAAACATTATTTTTTGGAAATAAAGCATCTTTAACAACCAAGTTAGAACAACTGGTCGTCAAAACCGAAGAACGGGAAACCACGATACCTATTGAAGATATTGGGTTTGTGGTTTTAGAGCATCCCGAAATTTTCATTTCCATGACAGCCTTGACCAAACTTTCTGAGAACAACGCTGCAGTAATATTTTGCGATGCAAAACATATGCCCTGTAGTATGTTACTAAACTTAAACAACCACCACACCCAGCAGGAAATATTTCGCAATCAAATCAATGCAAGCGAGCCTTTAAAAAAGCAGTTATGGCAACAAACCATAAAAATGAAAATCAAGCACCAATCCCAATTATTAAAACAATTGGACAAACCACATAAGGTCATGGACTTTCATGAGTCGAAAGTATTAAGCGGGGATACAGAAAACCGGGAAGGTGTTGCAGCTGCGCATTATTGGAAAAACATTTTTGATTTTGATTTCAAGCGGGAACGACAAGGAGAATATCCCAATTTATTTTTAAACTATGGTTATATAGTTTTAAGGGCTGCAGTTGCAAGGGCATTGGCAGGTAGCGGCCTGCTCAACACCCTGGGAATTCACCATCACAATAAATATAATGCCTTTTGTCTTGCAGATGATATTATGGAACCCTTCAGGCCATTGGTTGATGCAAAAGTTATTGAAATAATGAAGACTTATGACGAGCAGGATTTAATTGTGCCCATCAAAGCAGAACTGTTGTCTGTGTTAACTCAAACGGTATATTTTGAAGAAACAAAAAGCCCTTTGATGGTGGCGTTGAGCAGGACGTCAAGTTCGCTGCAACAATGCTATGCAGGTACAAGCAGAAAAATTATTTATCCCACGTTATGGAACTAAATGCTTACAGGATTATGTGGTTATTCGTTTTTTTTGACTTACCTACCGAAACAAAAAAAGACCGCAGAAATGCAGGACTTTTTAGAAAAGATTTGCTGAAAAATGGTTTTACCATGATGCAATATTCTGTGTATATGCGGCATTGTGCCAGCAGCGAAAGCGCCGATGTTCATGAAAGGAGAATAAACAGTCTATTGCCACCTCTAGGAAAAGTAAGTATTTTAAGGATTACAGATAAACAATTTGGGAATATTTTGAATTTCTGGGGCAGGGATGAAGTGCCCAAAGAACCGCAACCTACCCAACTGGAATTATTTTGAACATAAAAAATGCCCCAATCTT
>JBGTDF010000232.1:0-1678 GCA_041748455.1 Planktosalinus sp. | reverse complement strand
AATCTTCTTTTGATTGCAGGGAAAGCAATTCTTCGGGTGTGATCAGGGGGGAAAAACCAAGATTCATTTATTTATTCTTTTTAATTAAAAATCCAATTGCTGATCCAAAGATATCCTTAATACAATTAAGATACAATCGGGTTTCTTTAGGGCTTCATTAGTCTAATTTCCGGTCTTGCTGCACATTAGTCTGGTTGCTGGGAGGTTGCAATTTATAAGATAGAAAAGTCATTTAGACCGGGAAGGGGGTGATTTGGTAAATATTAAGGAGTTATGGATGAGGGGGATGGCACAAAAGAAAGAATAGTTTTCAAAAAAATTTTTGCATTAGAAATTTAATTTTTTACATTTGCATCCTGTTAAGGAAAAGAAAGGGTCAAAATTCTCTTCCAAAACGGTCCAATCAAATTCGGGGTGTAGCGTAGCCCGGTATCGCGCCTCGTTTGGGACGAGGAGGTCGTAGGTTCGAATCCTGCCACCCCGACAATCTAAAACCCTAACTATCTGATAAATTGATAGTTAGGGTTAATTTTTTAATATTTGGGGCTAATTGTGGGGCTATTTATTATACTTTTTAACATCCGGAATCCTTTATTTGCAAACTCCTTGAATTCTGATAAGTTTGTATGCTCAATTGGATTAACCAGCAAATTCCGGTGAAAATTTACGGTAACCTCTTAAACTGGTTTCATTTAAGCCAATGCTTCTCCCCTACTCCAACTCTTGCATCCAGGATATTTGTTGTGGTAGCTCCTTCAAATTAAATCAATTTTGAATGATATATTATTAAAAACTCTAAGATTGGAGTATTCATTTAAGGTTTGATATTAAGTTATTTGCCCTATTTTATTGCCTAAAACACTTTCATTTCACCCTAAAAATGAGTAACTTAAGGTATCATTTTAAACAGCACCATTATGCGATTCCTTATCAAACTTTTCCTCGTTTCCTTTATTTGCGTCATCGCCATGTTTGCCGCGCTGGCCAGTGAAAACCAATGGCCGGGTTTAATTGTGGCATTTGTCATTTGGGTTTGGTTTATTTATTCCATTTCCACACCAAAAGAATCATCCTCCGATAGAACGATCAGGGAGCAGGAACGCAAGATCGAAGAACTTCTCCGGAAACTTGATCAGAGAGGACGGTGACCGAAATGGCAAAATAAAATTTTTGAGACTTCCCGGCTTTCAGCTCAAGGAGGATTGTTGAGCAAACAGATGAGTGAATGCATACCTTAAATTCATAATCAAAGCTCCAGTTTAAGTCCATCTATTTCCAGTTCTTTGATATGCATCCCAGTTTGTATAAAATTGTAGGCTTCGATGGCCTGTGCTTTTATCTAATCTGTCAAATGTTAAGGGGTCCACGCTTGGAACTAATTGCTGATTTATTTTTCGATCTATCTGGGTTTGTCGATCCCTTAGTTGCGACATGATTAACGATATATCTTTCATTGTCAATTTATTAACATTTATTTGTCAATAAATTAAACATAAAGTTTTTCAAAGCAATTGTTCTAGAAATCACTTATTTATTTTTTCTTTGCCAGCAACTTTTCCACTTTGCCTCAAATACCTATATCGGTATATGCTTTTACATACAAATATGTTTATCCATCTACATGGATAAATAGAAAGAAAAGCCCCGGAGGGCTATTTTCTAATTTTTAGCCTTCTTC
>JBGTDF010000231.1:0-3323 GCA_041748455.1 Planktosalinus sp. | reverse complement strand
AGAATCATTTTAACACGTCCTGCTGTAGAGGCAGGGGAAAACCTAGGTTTTTTACCGGGGGATATGAAAGAGAAACTGGATCCATATATGCAGCCATTATATGATGCATTAAGGGATATGATTCCGCATGAAACTTTAGCTTCCTATTTGGAAAAGGGCGTTGTACAAATTGCACCTTTGGCATTTATGCGCGGCCGAACACTGGATAATGCATTTGTTATTTTGGATGAGGCACAAAATACCACGCATGCCCAGATGAAAATGTTTTTGACGCGTATGGGAAAAAACGCAAAGTTCATGATTACCGGTGACCCCGGACAAATAGATTTGCCTAGAAGGGTAATCTCAGGATTAAAAGAAGCAATATTGGTACTTAAAGATGTAAAAGGAATAGGGATGGTCTATTTAGATGACAAAGACGTTATAAGACATCGCCTAGTAAGGGAAGTAATTGCCGCTTACAAATCCATCGAAAATTTAGATTAAACACAATGAGCACAACAATAACCAGTACAGATTTTAATTTTCCCGGGCAGAAAAACGTGTACAAGGGGAAGGTAAGGGATGTATATACTTTAGAGAATAATTTACTTTTAATGGTTGCTACAGATCGTTTGAGCGCTTTTGATGTGGTGATGCCAAAGGGTATTCCCTATAAAGGACAAATCCTGAACCAGATTGCCACTAAAATGATGAAGGATACCAAAGATATTGTTCCAAACTGGCTTTTAGCTACACCGGATCCCAACGTTGCGATTGGGGAAGCCTGTGAACCTTTTAAAGTGGAAATGGTTATTCGCGGTTATTTAAGCGGTCATGCAGCCCGTGAATATAAAGCCGGGAAAAGAATTCTTTGTGGTGTTGCCATGCCCGATGGTATGATTGAAAATGATAAATTTCCGGAACCCATTATAACCCCGGCAACTAAAGCAGAGGCGGGGGATCACGATGAGGATATTTCGCGGGAAGCTATTTTGCAAAGGGGGATAGTTTCTGAAGATGACTATCTGGTATTGGAAGATTACACGAGAAAACTCTTTAAACGTGGTAGTGAAATTGCTGAAAAAAGAGGTCTTATTCTGGTGGATACCAAATATGAATTCGGGAAAACTAAAGACGGAAAAATTGTATTGATCGATGAAATCCACACTCCGGATTCTTCCAGGTATTTTTATGCGGAAGGTTATGAAGAACGACAGTCTAAAGGAGAACCGCAGAAACAACTATCCAAAGAATTTGTAAGACAATGGCTTATTCAAAACGGGTTTCAGGGATTAGAAGGGCAAAAAGTTCCTGAAATGACAGATGCTTATGTGCAAACTGTTTCAGAAAGGTATATTGAGCTTTATGAAAATATTACCGGAGAACGATTTCAAAAAGCAGATGTTTCCAATATAAAGCAACGGATTGAAAAAAATGTACAGGCTTATTTCAATAGGTAGTAATTTTTCATTTTTTAAAATTAAATCCATATACATATCCCAGACTCAATTCTGAAAAATCAGCCTGTCCAAGATTTGCATTGATGTGGGCAGCTATGTAGATATTGTGTTTTGGGGTTTTTTGAGTTCCAACAAAATAATATTTTAAACCCAGTCTGCTGGAAATACTTCGCTTTAATTCATAATACCAGTCCAATTCCCCCGGAAGGGCTGCGTGATATGGCTTATCATCCATGTATTCTATATAATTATAACCTTTATTTAAAATCCAGTCTACCTTATAGAATGGTTTATACACGTTAAGTCCCAGTTCAAATTCAACTCCAAAATGGTTTAACAACAGCTCTCCTGAACCAAATAGACCAAAATTTGTGGCATATCCAAAGGGATTTTCTAAAAATAAAAGGTAGTTTTCCACAACTATTTCACCTTCATTTTTAATGTAGTCGTAATAATGTTCATAAACCCGGTAATACATTCCAAATCCGAATTTATAGGTTTTGTTCATTACCTTACCATAAGATAACGCTAAAGAATACACCTCTTTTTTATCATTGTAAACCAAAGAAAGTGTGTTCTGGCCAATTCCAAATCTGGCGGAGAAGTAATTATAGGAATTTCTGGTATATGTATTTGGAATTGATTTTACTTTCGGAAAATAACCTTCCCGGTTATACTTATTTTCATAGGATATCCCCACCATAAAGGAGTTGAAACCCTGATTGGGAAGTCTGACATGACCATTGGAATGGTGTAAATAGTTAAGACCAATTCTAATGCTGGATGTTTCCCATTTTATCATTTCATATAAAAATGACATCCGGAATGCCCATGAAAAATCTGTGGTTACACCTTTATTTAAAGGATTAGATTGTATATCATATTGTACATTATGATAAGAACCTCCTAGTCCGGTCAATAATTTAAGTCGCTTATTTTTAAGAAATTCAAATTCTGCATGAGGTATAAATAAATATGCCCTTCCAACATCTGAGGCATTTCCAAATTCAGAATAACCAAAACCCAATCCGGTTTTCGGGCTATTTAAACGATAAATCCATTCTTCCTCATTGTCTAAAGAATTATTTTTTCCAAAATTCAAGAAAAAAGATTTTTGAAACGTAACTTCCGGAAAGTCGGTATTAGGAGGCATGAGTTTACCTAATAAAATCTCACCGTTTATATAATGAGAAAATTCGGGAGAGTCCTTATTATTTTGCGAATACAAGGAGCATAGGGACAACAGATATAAACAAACTGTTTTAAAGCCCGGCAATACTATATCTCTTAAGTGGTTGATTATTCTCAAATAGATATTTCTATACTAAAATTAATCAAAATAGCTAAATGAGTGGCCGTCTTTAATATTCAAGAGACTTTCATATATAAGTCTAATTACATTTTCTACATCATCCCGATGTACCATTTCCACAGTGGTATGCATATAGCGTAATGGAAGAGAAATCAAAGCAGAAGGAACACCGCCGTTGCTGTATGCAAAAGCATCTGTATCTGTACCGGTGCTTCGTGAGGAAGCCATTCTTTGAAAAGGGATTTTATTTTTCTCTGCGGTTTCTATGATAAATTCCCTGAATTTATTTTGCACAGCAGGAGCATAGGAGATTACTGGACCATCACCAATTTTAGTTTCCCCTTCGGTTTTCTTTTCAATCATAGGGGTAGTGGTGTCATGACAAACATCAGTTACCAATGCAAGATTTGGCTTAATAGTATTGGTGATCATTTCCGCACCACGTAAACCTATTTCTTCCTGAACAGAATTAGTAATGTATAAACCAAAAGGCAACTTCTTTTTATTTTCATGAAGTAACCGTGCTACTTCGGCAATCATAAATCCACCCATACGGTTATCCAGGGCCC
>JBGTDF010000230.1:0-4126 GCA_041748455.1 Planktosalinus sp. | reverse complement strand
CGCGCTTCACACATTCCGCAATTCCCGGCTACCATTACAGAGCTTTTGGAAACCTCACCTGCAACACCGGAAGCAACATTACCTTTGGTCTCTTCTACTTTTCCATCGGCACGGGTTATTTTTGCGGTCATTGGGGTATATCCCGCTTTTTCCACCTGCGATAAAACCGCTTCCATGCTAAGTGCTTTGTCTGTGGGATAGGCAAAAGTGAAATTACCGGTTTCTATATCGATTTTCACGTCTTTGATCCCCTTTAGTTCCTTGAATTTCTTCTCCAATCCAAAAGCACAGAAAGGACAGCCCAAACCGTCTACCTGCACTTGAAATTTATCCATTTTATTTTGTGCAAATGCACCGGTCATTGCTATCATCCCGATAACGAATGTCATTATAATTGTTTTTTTCATTTTTATACTTTTTTAAAATTATTGTTTATTGTTTGTTGTTAAAACACATACCTGCCTCCCACAAAAACACTGTGTTTGTGCTTTTCGAGTTCGGGCATATCCTGAATCAACGGAAATTGCATAACTGCTTCCACAATGAATTTTCCCTTGGCATATTGTATGCCTTGCCCGTAAAGCAACTGGTAATCTCCTTGCTCATGCATCCATGCGCCATTGTATTCAAAAAATAGATTTAATTGGTTTACCGGATAGGTAGGCTTCAAAAGGGGTAACCCAAAACCGAGTTTGTGCACAAATTCGTCGTGCAAACTCCCAGGTGACCAGTTATACCCAAGTTCGTTGGAAAAACCAACCTTTAAAGACTCATAAGCGGTAACAAATCCGACATATCCTTGATAGTACCCCATACTCATTTTGCGTATGTCCAACTTTTCGCCTGTAGGCAACGTCTGAACTGTCTTTGCAGCAATACGAAAGGTTTTACCGGTACCATCTTTTCGGAATAACTGGTATTTTCCGGTGATGGAAATATCACCCAGCGTGCTTCCGTTAGTAAAATTAGTTCCCGGTAAAAACGGATTTAAGGTATCTGCTTTTGACGAAATAATAGAGGTTGTGTTCAACCCGTAGTTATCGTCTTTCCCTATCACAAAATTTTCCTTAAAGTCATAATGCACATACGGAATACTTACCGATATCACCGAATTGGACGTCGGTAAATATTGAAAAGTAAAGGGTATGGACACAAAAGTACCTTTGTTTGTGGAGCGTATTTCGGTAAGCGACTGCACAACCATCGTTTTACCGCCCAACATTATAGGTGCGTCTACGGTAATGGGCGGTCCCTGTGAAAAGGATTTAAAAACTGTAAGCAACAGTATGACGGCTAAAAGCCAAATTTGATGTTTCATTAGTTCCATGAATTATACGATTACTGAAATACCACGATACAAATATCGCAATTTTAGTTAACTGAAATTCAAGGAATTCTATATAAGAAAAGTCTGGTAAAGGATGGGAATATCTTTCTCCAAAGGTGGGGGGAGATATTCTGAAAAGCTGTTTATTTCTGCAGTATAAGTTACCGGTGCCTGCAATACAAATACCGATACAAATGCAGCAACAAAAGTTTTATTAAAATCTATAGTGAACGAACTGCTCGAATAATCTTCATCTGTCTCTACCTGGTGGTAAATATTTTGACAACAACCCGGCTTTTCCATAGAATCACCCTGTTCTGAAGGCAATGCATACCCACCGCAGCTAAGGTGTTTTTCGCCCAGCATCAATGCATCAGCCACTACCTCACCGCTGCAGTAATGCTGGCCATAAGTAACGCCTGAACTGCTCATTAAGAGCAAAACAGCTAATAGTATGGAAGTTGCATTTTTCATAAATCAACAGCAAATATACAAAAAACATGGTAGAGGGATTCTTTTTTAGGAAACGTTAACAAGTAGAGATAAGAATAAAATGAAGGAACAGCATCAGGAGATGCTGATGGTGGTTTTGGAAATTCAATAACATTAGTGAAAGCTCAAAGTCATGAAATCGAAGATTCAACGGAGTTAAACTTTGCGCAGCGGGGTCATCAGACTTTGCGCAGCGGGAAGCGTAAAGTCATGAGACTTGCGCAGAGGGAAGTTACAAACTCGCAGAGCGGAATATTAAGATGCTGTTAAACTTTTAAAACAAGATTATTCAGTAAGAAAAATAATGAAACTTACTGATAGAAGTAATGGAACTAATATGAAAGTAAAAAAAATGATGTAAAAACTAAATAACTATGCAAAGTTTAAAATTAAAAGTATGGTTGATATTATAAATGATAATATTGAAATAATCTGGATATACCAACCGATTATTTTCGCAATTATTAAGTATGCAAAATAGCCAACAAATAAAACAATAAAGAAAGTCCACCAAGGATTATCATAAAGAGAAATTATTGCGGCAATAATAGTAATTAATAAACCTAATACTACAGCAATTTTAGAAACAAAAAAATTACCGGCTTTCCATTTATCAAATTTATTAGCATAATATTCTGCACCGTCATCAGTTTCTTGGTCAATGCCTTTATCCATACCCTCAACAGCTATATTTTCTATTGTTGCATTTGCTAAAACACCATAAAAGGCAATAACAAAACCTGAAAAACTTAACAGTATACAAGATAAAAGTAAAAGTATTTCCATAGCGCTTAATTAAAATTATATTATTTACGAGAAATCCAACGGTGATTAATTAAACTCCAAATCTATGAAGCTAACTGTTGAGTTTAATAAACCATACTGAGGAATTTCAATCAAATCAATACATATCTTCATCTCAAATTTTGAGCTATAACTGTCTCTATCATCCTTAGAATAAACTTCTTCATATGTTATTGTGCCATTTATTTCGAAATACACCTTATCCTCTATGATGTGTAAATAGTTGGTGCTTGTTATTTTTGGGTTTTTTAAGATTAAAATATAACCTGATTTTTTTTCCACTTTTAATGGAGAATCAAAATCAAATTCTACTATAAAATTATCAATTTTCCACTTAAATAATTTATTTATAAAGTTTAAACACTCTTGTTTAGAAGGATTATTTTTAATCAAACATTCTTTGAATTCAATTTTACTGATGTCTTCTACTGCTTTCATAACGTTATATTTATTATTTAAAAACAAATGTAACAAGTTGAATTTTAAATAGTGGTTATTTGAAGTAATTAAAACTAATCAATAAAAAACAATCAATAAAAATCTGAAGGTCATTTTCAGAATAGAATCCATTTTCATGAGATATATGTGGTTCTTTAAACATTATTTAGTCTTTATTAATTTTAACAGTGAGTATATCCCGCTCTGCAAAGTTTACAAATTAACAACCAGAAAAAATAGAGAATTAATTCCATTTAAATCCTGGCATCTAATTTCAGATGAATAAGTTTCCAATCCCTCAACTCATCATCTTTTTGTGATAATAAAAAGCTGGCAACAACAACAAAACAATTATGGGCTGAATCAAAAACCTGCGCACATAAAACAAAATATTGTAATTGCTTTCCGATGTGGCATTTGCGACTAGCCAGGCCATCCATGAGAACAAGACCACAAAAGCAATAAGGTAGAGCACAGCTGAAAACTTTACAATGCCTTTGTCTTTGAAAGCCACATATAGAATTGCCAGCGAAATCAAGGTATTTATTCCAAACCTGAATGCGGTGTGTAGCATTAACTTTCCAAATACCACATCGGGCACTTTTTGGTTTAGGTAATCCTGTTTAAAAAAGTAAAGCAAGGGGTCATAGAACAATTCCGCTTCAAAAAGGCGCACCAGCACGAGGAGTCCGAATAAAAATAGCAGTACGAGTATTTTAAGTGGTTTTTTCATCCTCAACTATTTTTTCAGGAATCCTTCTCACCCAAAGTACCCAAAGCAGGAAAACCATCCCATAAATAATGGCAGGAAAAACAACGCCGTGCAGGATTTTCTCATGCTGTGGATATTCATACAGGGCAATTGCTAAAAGTACAATGCGGAAGAGGTTTGCACAATAAATCAACACTGCCCCCACAAAAATCTAGAGGAGCGTGGGTTTCCATTTCTGGTGAAAGGCGATGATAAAGGCAATAAATAACGCTATAACGCTCAAAGCATTACATCCTTCCACAATGCGGGCGAGGTATCTGTCATTGATAAGTAACTTCATCGATGCTTCACTT
>JBGTDF010000229.1:0-8228 GCA_041748455.1 Planktosalinus sp. | reverse complement strand
TGGAAGAAATAGCTATGGAAGGTGAAGAATTATTCCATGAAGTGGGAGGAAAAGAATTTACCACAATACCCTGTATCAATACCCGTGAAGACTGGATCAGGGTTCTTAGCGGATGGATAGATCACTGGGCAATAGTAGACCCTGAAACGGCAATAGCTTGATGAAACAAACCCGATCTGAAAATTTAGGCACAAAACCTATTGGTAAATTACTTATCCAACAGTCTGTTCCTGCTTCTATCGGGATTTTAGTAATGTCTCTCAACATCTTGATTGACACCATTTTTGTTGGCAACTGGATTGGTTCCATTGCCATTGCAGCAATCAATGTTGTGCTTCCGGTATCTTTTTTTATTGCAGCTTTGGGGATGTCTATAGGCATAGGAGGATCCTCCATAATTTCCCGTGCCCTGGGCGCAAATGATCAAAAGAAAGCTTTAAAAACTTTCGGGAATCAGATTACCATCACCGTGATTCTTTGTACGCTTTTTGTAGTTGTTGGTCTTGTTTTTATCAATGACTTAATTCCCGCTTTTGGGGGTAAAGGGGAAATATTTGAACCAGCAAAAATTTACTATCGCATTGTATTGTATGGCGTGCCGCTTCTTGCATTGTGTATGATGGGTAATACTGTTATCAGGGCAGAAGGGAAACCAAAATTTGCCATGATAGCCATGATAATACCCTCTGTGGGCAACCTGGTTTTAGATTATATATTGATTTATGTTTTTGATATGGGTATGGCAGGTGCCGCCTGGGCAACAACGATATCATACGGATTGTGTTTTGGGTATGTACTGTGGTTTTTTCTTTCTAAAAATTCAGAATTAAAAATTAACATCTCCCATTTTGGCATTGATTTTCCTATTTTAAAAGAGATAACCTCCTTAGGTTTTGTGACCCTTGCAAGACAAGCCGTGGTGAGCATTACTTATTTGATAATGAACAATATACTGTTTGATTTAGGCGGAGAGTCTTCCGTGGCAGTGTATGCGATAATTGGCAGGATGCTTATGTTTGCGTTGTTTCCGGTGCTGGGGGTTACGCAGGGCTTTTTACCGATTGCAGGGTATAACTATGGGGCAAATTTGCATCAGCGTGTGCGCGAAAGCATTAACAAAGCCATTATGTATGCGGCATTTGTTGCGCTGTTTGTATTTGGGTTTATTATGTTCTTTGCTGAAGAAATTGTGTCGGTTTTTACCACAGATGCTAGGGTGCTTGCTGATACACCAAATGCAATGCGATGGGTATTTGCGGCAATCCCAATCATTGCGATTCAATTAATAGGAGCAGCTTATTTTCAGGCAATAGGTAAGGCAGTACCTGCATTATTGCTCACCCTTACACGACAGGGGTTTTTCTTTATTCCGCTGGTATTAATTTTACCTATCTATTTTGGGGAATTAGGAGTCTGGATTTCCTTCCCGATAGCAGATATCACCTCAACGATAGTTACCGGTTATTTTTTAAACCGGGAAGTTAGATCAAAATTAAAGGCAAAGGCTACTGTCTGATATAGAATTTGTATTTTTAGGAATAAATAAATCTGGAAAATGATATATAATTATCTCAAAGCATTACACCTCATTTTTGTCATTACATGGTTTGCAGGATTATTTTATATTGTGCGCCTTTTTGTTTATCAAATAGAAGCATCACAAAAAGAATCCCCTGAAAAAGAAATTCTGGAAAATCAATTCAAGATTATGAGCAGGCGTTTATGGTACATCATCACCTGGCCTTCCATGATACTTGCTCTTTTATTCGGGATTTGGATGGTGGTTTTACGCACTTTTCATCTCACAGATAGCTGGATGCAGGTAAAACTGGGCTTTGTACTGTTTCTGATTATTTATCATTTTGTTTGTCACAAATATTTTAAGCAATTACAAAAGGGCGTCGTGAATCATAGTTCAAACTATATGCGGCTATTTAATGAGGGTGCCACAATTGTTCTTTTTGCAGTGGTTTTTATTGTAAATTTCAAATATACCATGGATTGGATTTATGGTACGTTGGGGCTTATTTTATTTGCGATTTTAATCATGCTGGGTTATAAAATATACAAACGCTTTCGCGAAAGCAATAAAGAATAAACGGCTTGCTATTTGATGAGGTCCTGTAGAAATATGAAAGATGAAACTAATTAAATTTTCTTTACGCACGAGAATCTTTTTCTCCATGATATTTCTAGTGTTAGGAGCATCTATTCTTATTGCTGCCGTAACCATTTATCAATATCGCGGAGATGCCGTTGCATACCATAAAGAACGTCTCGAAAGAAAAGAAGATGCTATCAGGGCAAGTATTAACTATGAATTACGACAGACTTCTTTTGAGGTAAGCACTAAAAATATCCCCTTTATTTTCAGGGATAAAATTTATGAAATTCAAGATATCCATAATTTAGAAGTCATACTTTTTGATCTGGAGGGGAATCTTTTAAAATCTTCGAAAGCCTCTTTTTTTGAGGAGCCCTCTCAGCAAATTCCGGATCGTGTTTTAGAAGGCTTAAAATATTCTATCAATAAAAAATATGTAGAGCGATTTTCAGAAGACGGACAAAGTTATCGGGCGTCTTATTCTTACGTTACAGATAATTTTTTTAAACCCATAGCAATCCTCAATCTGCCATATATTGAAGACGATGATTATATCACCAGGGAATTAAGGGATTTTTTAATCCGCCTTGGGGAAGTATATCTTTTTATGATATTGATTGCCATTGTGATGTCTTACTTTTTGTCAAAACATATTACTAAATCTCTCAATGCGATTAGTGAAAAGATAAAGGAAACCCGACTGGACAAGGCAAATAAAAAAATTGACATTCAAAATGCCAGTGAAGAGATTGCAACGGTGGTTTCTGCCTACAACAGTATGATTGATGAACTGGAAAACAGTGCGGCAGCATTAGCTGCAAATGAGCGGGAATCTGCCTGGCGCGAAATGGCAAAACAGGTGGCTCACGAGATTAAAAATCCGTTGACCCCAATGCGATTGACTGTGCAAAGTTTTGAAAGAAAATTTAATCCGGAAGATCCCGATATTCACGAAAAAGTTAAGGAATTCAGTTCTACAATGATTCAGCAAATTGATACAATGGGTTCGATTGCTTCTGCATTTTCTACCTATGCCAATATGCCGGCACAAAAAGATGAAACCTTAAACCTGGTTAAGATAAGTAAACTGGCTTTGGATATTTTTAATGAAGAGTTCATCCGGTTTATTTCCAATGAAAAAGAAATTATTGTAAAACTTGACAGGACACAGCTAATAAGAATCCTTACCAACCTGGTGAAAAATGCCATACAATCTGTTTCGGAAACTGAAAATCCTAAAATCGATGTTAGCGTTATCTCTGAAAACAATAATGCTATTATCACGGTAACCGATAATGGAATGGGAATCCCTGAAATGAATAAACCTAAAATTTTTGAGCCTAAATTTACTACTAAAAGCAGTGGTATGGGCCTAGGTCTGGCCATGGTTAAAAATATAGTGGAGACCTATAACGGGAGTATTAGTTTTACTTCCGAAGAAGGAAAAGGAACCAGCTTTATAGTTACTTTTCCTAAATTTAATGCATAAAATAACTTCTCAAATATACTATTATGACTTATGAAAATATACTTGTAAAAACTGAAAACAACATTGCAACCATCACCATTAACCGGCCTTCAAAATTAAACGCCCTCAACAAAGCAACGATTCAGGAATTGCGCGATGCTTTTGAAGAAGCAGATTTTGACAAAAGGATTAAAGTAATTATCTTAACCGGAAGTGGTGAAAAAGCCTTTGTTGCAGGGGCAGATATCAGTGAATTTGCTGATTTTTCAGAAGAACAGGGAGGTAAACTTGCGACACAGGGACAGGCGTTGCTTTTTGATTTTGTGGCAAATTTATCCACTCCCGTTATTGCTGCTATCAATGGATTTGCCCTTGGCGGTGGATTGGAACTGGCGATGTCTGCACACTTCAGGATTGCAAGTGACAATGCAAAAATGGGTCTTCCCGAAGTTTCCCTTGGTGTAATCCCCGGATATGGAGGCACACAACGTTTACCGCAACTCGTGGGCAAAGGAAGGGCGATGGAAATGATAATGACCGCCGGGATGATCGATGCCACCAAAGCAATGGAGTATGGATTGGTAAATCATGTAACTACTCCAGAAGAATTGATATCTTTTACAGAAGGCATCGCAACCAAGATAATGCGGAATTCTTCTGTAGCAATCGCTGGGGCTATCCGCGCTGTTAATGCAAACTATGAAGATGGTGTAGATGGTTTTCAAAAGGAAATAGAAGAGTTTGGTAATTGTTTTGGAACGGCAGATTTTAAAGAAGGTACAACAGCATTTCTGGAAAAAAGAAAGGCAGATTTCCCCGGGCAATAATTCTGCTAAATTTTCAAGCACGTAAAATTAAGAAATATTTAACTATATTTATTCCTTAATTTTATCCTCTGACTTTATGAAGCATTTTGTCGCTCTATTTTTTATTTTTTCACTCTTTTCTCTTTCTTGTTCGAATAATAAACTAACAGAAAAGCCTATTTTTTCAACGGCCGATTTAAATCACGCAAATCGTACTATGCTTGAAGTGGCAATGGAAGATGGTTTTCCGCCACCTGTTGCTTCTAGGGTTTATGTCTATCCTCACATAGCTCATTATATCACTTTGCAAAGTTTTTATCCAGATAGTCTTCCTTATATTCGCAGCAAATTAAATGGGCTGGATTCTTTGCCTGTTTTAGATAAGACAGACGTAAATGCAGAACTTGCTTCTCTGCTTTCTTATTGTAAGATTGGACGAAAGGTTGTCTTTTCAGAACATTATATGATAGAACTTGAAGATGAATTCATCGATAAAGCGAGAGAAGCAAACTTTTCAGACCAGGTTATCAATGCTTCTTTAGCCTACGCCGAAACAATTTCAAAACATCTTGCACAATGGATAGATAAAGACAGCTATATTCAAACGCGCACTTACGACAGGTTTACGAGCACTAAAATTCCACAAAAATGGAGGGAAACACCGCCTGATTACATAGAAGCCCTTGAACCACACTGGAATAAAATCAGGCCTTTGGTTATAGATAGTGCTTCTATTTATGTTGCAAAAGCACCGCCGGTATATGAAACCTCAAAAGACTCAGAATTTTATAAAATGGTTAATGAGGTATATGAAGAGTCTAAGTTATTGGATAGCTTAAAAGTTAGCACTGCATGGTTTTGGGATGATAATCCCAATACTTCTATTCACAAAGGGCATTTAATAGCCGTTATACACAAAATTTCACCTCCCGGGCACTGGTTGAATATTATTCATCAAATAACAGAGAAAGAAAAGAGCAGTTTGTTTACTACCACAAAAGCATACACTTTTGCTTCCATTGCCATGTTTGATGCGATAATTTCCTGTTGGCACGAAAAGTTTAAAACAGACCTGGTAAGGCCTGTTACTTACATACAAGAGTATATAGATCCAACCTGGGAACCTGTAATACAAACACCACCATTTCCGGAATACACAAGTGGTCACAGTGCAATTTCGGCTTCAGCCGCAGGGATACTTAACACTATTTTTGGAAAAGAATATTCATTTACTGATAATACACAATTGCTGTTCGATATTCAGGAGCGCACCTATACGTCTTTTGATGAAGCCGCCTGGGAAGTGAGTTTAAGCAGATTTTATGGAGGAATTCATTATATGATAGGAGTTCAGGAAGGAAATAAACAAGGCTATTTCATTGCAAATCACATTTCAGATAAATTTAAGAATTAAAAGTTATGAGAAGGATTATACCCTGTTTTTTTGTCTTTTATTTAATTCTTGGGTGCACTAAGAAAGAGGAAGCTCCAATTAAAACTTCTAAAGAAAAAACAAGTGCGCTTTTTGAATTTCTGGACAGCAATTTTACAGGAATAGATTTTCAAAATATAATCACTGAAACCGAACAATTTAATTTTTTACTCTATGAATATTTATACAATGGTGGCGGTGTTGCCATAGGGGATATTAATAATGATGGGTTGCCTGATATCTATTTTTCAGGAAATATGGTTTCAAATAAACTCTATCTCAATTTAGGGGATTATAAATTTGAGGACATAACCGAAAGCGCAGGAGTAAATGGAGGACGGGGTTTTAAAACCGGGGTTACCATGATGGATGTAAATAATGATGGGTTGCTGGATATTTATGTGTGTAAATCAGCACTACCTAATCCGGAATTAAGGCGCAATGTGCTTTATATAAATAATGGAGACCTTACTTTTACCGAAATGGCAGCAGAATATGGATTAGATGATCCCGGATATTCGGTGCAAGCCTATTTTTTTGACATGGATGGGGATAATGATTTAGATGTATATGTTCTTAATCATACGAGTGATATGAGAGAGTCTAATTCCATAAAAATAACACAAAATAAGGATGGAGTTTTAGTATTGGCTCAACCCAAAACTTATGAATATCTATCAGACAGGTTATATGAAAATACTAATTTAGTCTTTAAAGATATTTCAGAAAAAGCCGGAATTCTTAATGATGCATTCGGGCTCAGTGCTGTTATAGGGGACTTTAATCAAGACGGATTGCCGGATATTTATGTGGCAAATGATTATGTAATGCCTGACAGGCTTTTAATTAATCAAGGCAATAATACATTTGTTGACCAAATAGAGGATTATTTCAGGCACACTTCTTTTTCAAGTATGGGTTCAGATTTTGCAGATATAAATAATAACGGCTGTTTTGATTTGATAACCGTGGATATGCTGCCCCATGAAAACTACCGCAGGAAAATGATGGCCATGGCACAAAACTATGATAAGTTTGAAAAGATGAGAACATATAGTTTAGGGACCCAATATTCAATTAATGCACTACAAGTAAATTCTTGCGAAGGTAACTTTTCAAATATAGCATTTATGAACGATGTAGCTCTTACAGAATGGAGTTGGAGTGTTTTACTTGCAGATTTTAATAATAATGGGTTAAAGGATATTCATATTACAAATGGTTATGTGAGGGACATAACCAACAATGACTATGCTAAATTCAATATGGATGTACTTCAGAAACAGCTTAATGCAAAAGAGATTAGTTTATTGGACTGGGTACAACAAATCCCCAGTAATCCTGTTCCTTCCTTTTTCTTTGAAAACAAAGGTAATTTAACCTTTGCAAACACTTCTACTAGCTGGGATAGTGGACCATCATCATTCTCAAACGGCTCTGCTTATGTGGATTTAAACAATGACGGATTTCTGGATATTGTCGTAAATAATATACAATCCCCTCCTTTTATCATGAAAAACATGGGCAAAGAGCTTACAAATAATAATTTTCTTTCCATAGATTTAAAATTTACGCCTAAACAAATTAACCTTGGTACTATTGCAAAAGCCCATCTCTCAAACGGAACCATACTTACGGAGCAATACAACCCAACGCGTGGATTTTTATCTTCCTCCCAGCACAGATTGCATTTTGGCATACCTGAAAATAGTACTATTGATAAATTGGAAATAATATGGCCGGATAGAAAAATGCAAATCCTGGAAAACCCTGAACTTAACCAGATACTGTCAGTAACAAGAAATACAACCCAAAACTATGCTCCTGAAAAGCTATCCTACAGTTACTTTCAAGATGTCTCTAAGGTGCTCCCAAAAGAAGCCTTTCATAAAGAAAATACGTATATAGATTTTAAAAGAGAAGCTTTATTGCACCACAAATACAGTGAAGAAGGACCTGCAGTTTCCGTTGGGGATGTAAATGGGGACGGTCTCGATGATCTATTCCTGGGAGGCGCTATGGGCTACCCTGCAAAACTGTTTGTACAAAATATAAATGGAAGCTTTTCACATAGCACTATACCCGATTTTGAAAGAGATAAAGAGCATGAAGATGTAAGCTCCTTGTTTTTTGATGCCAACGGAAACGGCTTTTTAGACTTATATGTGGTTAGTGGAGGAAATGAAAAACTAGCAAATGACCCCATATATCAAGACAGGTTATACCTTAATGACGGAAAAGGAAATTTCAAAAGATCAGTAAATGCATTACCTGAACTCTTTTCCAGCGGTGGCGTTGTTAAAGCAAACGACATAGATGGTGATGGTCAACTGGACTTGTTTATAGGCGGAAGGCTAACACCGGGAAGGTTTCCTGAAATACCACAGAGTTATCTGCTTAAAAATAACAATGGAGTAT
>JBGTDF010000228.1:0-5385 GCA_041748455.1 Planktosalinus sp. | reverse complement strand
CTTCTTTGGATGTGCCTTTGGAGGGTAGATGGATGTACGAAAGCGTCACTTCAGGTGCGGTTAACGATTTTCATACGAATGGTTATGTAACAACTGTTCCTATTGAAGACAATACCATGAACTACCAAGCCTCTATGAGTTTTGTTGAAGGTGGGAAAAAATTCACTCAGTTAAATTATATGGATGGGGTACTCAAACCCCGCCAAAGCATTAGCCAAATCAATAGCCAAGAAAAAGTTTTGGCAGGAAGTGTGATTTATGACCATTATGGAAGACCTGCCATTAATGTAATGAACAGCCCTGTAGATCAAAATACATTACATTATGTAGAAGATTTAAATCTCAACCTAACTGGAGATGTTTATTCAAAAGATGATTTTGACCAAGATGTTTTAATGATTGATGATTGTGGTCCTAAAAATGCTCCTGCTATGAGCGAAAGTCTTTCCACGGGTTCTGCCAATTATTATAGCGACCAAAACCCTGATAAAGATGGTGCCAATGCTTATATCCCTGATGGAAATGGTTATACTTTTGTACAGGTACATTATGCCAACGACCCAACTGGAAGAATTTTAAGAGCTGGTGGTGTGGGTTCAGCATATCAATTGAATAACACAACTGGTCATTATACGGAAGAGTTTTATAGCATTGTATCGCAAGCTGAACTAGACCAACTTTTTGGAAGTGAAGCTGATTTTAATCAAAATTATACCAAAATAGTAAATCGAGATGTACACGGACAATTTACGGTAACCATTGTGGATGTTTTTGGAAGGGTCATTGCTTCTTATTTGGAGGGACCTGCTCCTGATGAGTTTTTGGCTGTTGCAGGGAATAATCCGGGTAGCCCTGAGGTAGAGTTTATTGATTTAATGGAGTTTGATGGGAGTACGGATGATGATTTGGCAAATGGTTTACTAAGGGTTGAAACTAAAATTACAGTGACAGATACACAAGATCCATATCTTTTAAGCTATGATTTTACGGCTGAAAATTACACCAATTCTTGTTTACCAGAACCCATGTGTTTTGATTGTCATTATATTTTAACTATTAAAATTGAAAGAACGGATGGTTTTGATTGTGTTTTGTTGGATGATATGGATGAACCTATTGAAGGTGGATATATTGTTGTGCCTTTGGGTACTTTAGAGGTATATGATTCTCTCTGTGATGGTCCTTATGTGTTTTCTAATGCACATGCCAGTGAGGGTAGTTTTGAGGTGTATTTTCCATCACCAGGCGAATATCAAATTACCAAAATATTGCAGGTAGATCAAAATCCTGCTGAGTTTTATTGGGATTTATATGTGAACAATGCAGCCGATACTTGTTTGTTGCCTTTTTCTTACTTTTTAGAACAGGAACTATCTTCGATAGATTTTTCTTTGTGTTCTGAAGTTTCTCCTTGTGAATTGCAATTTATCAATACCCATGGTATTTTATCTATGTATTTAGCAAATAATCCTGAAGATGATGAGGAAGATTATTATGCACTAAAAGCTGAATTTTTGTTTGATTGCGAAAACCAACCGCTTTGTTCTCAGTTAAAACCTATTTTATTGATGGATGTTAGCCCTGGAGGGCAATATGGAAATACTACTGGAACAGATGTATTGAGTGTATTTCATACTACTACCGACCTTGCCTTTAAATGGGATGATTTACCAGGAACCGACCATTATATGGAAGCAGATGGCATCACAGAATCAAAAATAATAGTAACAGAAAACATTTATGGAATTTGGGAACCGGCTATCAAAACGGGGGTTACGCCTGTTTTAAATGGTACTACTGGTAATTATGAGGTTTATCCTGAGGAATTGGAACTCCTTACTGATTTTGCTTTTACCTTTTGGAAAGATTCTTGGGCTGAACAATTAGTAAAAGCACATCCAGAGTATTATGTGTATTTATTTTGTGAGGAAAATCCAACTGTTTTTGAATATGAAACTGATTTTTTACATACGCAAACTTATTCTGAGGCAAGTACCAATGGTTTTTTGGTTCCTGCTAATACCACCACTTATAGTGATTGTTTTTCTGATGGACCTACGGGAACGGGAACGGATCCTTTACTGAGTTTATTAACGGGATTAGATTCCTTGTATTATTATGATGATGATTTGAATAGTACTAATGATTATTCAGATGTGTTGGCGGCTTATATGGATTTATGTGATGGAAATAGTTTATATGAAAAAGCAGCTGAAATGGCAGGTGATGCTGTTTTTGGAACGAGTGATTGTGATGTGGATTTGCATTGGAAATATTTTAAATCTTTGTATTTGGGTAGAAGAAATATCATTCTTCAAATTGTGATGGAGGGTTGGGCTTTGGAAAATTATGGTGGAGAAAATAGATGTATTCAATATACAGACTATACTCCTTGCACCAGTGATTACGAAAACAAAATCAAACGTTTTCCTTTGTTTGATCAAATTATGCCTGGTTCTTTGGTAGATTATACGGATCCAGTTTTTACAGATGATTTGGTGGATGAGATTGAAGCAGGCACAATGTGCGAGGATATGTGCGCTAGTTTGGTGGGTTTATGGATGGAGAATTTAGAGGGTTGTCAAACGCCTATGGGGGCTACTTTATGGGAGGTGGGTGATGCAACTTATGATGGTTTAGCGGCAGATTTATTGTATGTATGCGAAAATGGGTGTACGCCTGTGAGTCCTTTTCCTTCTCAGTATATTGCTGATGGTTTTTCTCCTACGCCAAGTTATGCAACAAGTTTTCAAAGTGTAATAGAAGAGCATATCATCTCTGGGGGTGAAACTTTGGGGTGTAATCATTATTTAATTACTTTGCCTTCTCCTGCACCAGCGCCTGTATTGGCTAGTTCTATGAGTCAGTGTGCTTGTGATCAGTTAATGAGTGTAAGCACGGCTGAGGAGTTTTTTGATGAATATGGGTATACGCCGGTAGAATTTTGTAAAGATCGTTCTACTTGTGCGGAAATTGGTAGTTTGGATATGGGTTTAACTTATGCTTTTGAAACTATTTCATGGAGTAGTATGGAGTTGGAAGAAATTGAGACTTATTTTACGGTTACGCCTTATAGTTGTAATGAAACTGAGGGTTGTATTACGTGTGAGCAATTGGCTGATTTTATCAATGATTTTGAAACTGCTTTTTCTGGGGCTGATTGGCAAGTGGATTATGAAATGTTCACCTCATACATAAATGAAATTACAGGTACTGGGTTTAATTATTATACCATAAATGCTTTTTATGAAAATTGTTTGGAAGGGGAATTGCAGTATACGCTTACTGACGCAGCAATTGGCTTAAGAGATTTACTCAACCTTTTTGTTGGTGGAGGGGCTTCTACCAATCAAACTTATTATGAATTGCCTAGTTTTTTTGATATTCCTATTTGTTTGCAAAGTCCAACGGGACCATTTTTATATGAACCAACTTTTGTCGGTGGTTTGGAATTTAACCATGAGTCTTATTGCAGATGTTGGGAAAACACCATTCTTTACCCAGCTGATTTATCCTTTATTCCTCAATCCATGGCAGGGCATTCTACTTATCAAATTTTGATGGAACATGTAATCTCATTTATCAATGTTACAGTAAATTCTACCGGAGTGGTTATTTATACAGCTCAAGTATTAAATTCAACAGGGGGGCTAGAAAATGTTGCCTTTCAATTGGATTCAGATGCTTCGTGTCTTGAATTTGTAACTGAATCCTATTTCCTTTGCCAAAACTATGTTATACCTGAAGTTGAAACGAATGATTGTATTGACGCTTTAATTGCTAACGCTACTTTACAAGCAGAAGAGGCTTATTATGCTTATTTAGAAGAAAAAAAGGCTGAGTTTATTGCTGATTATTTAGGGGCTTGTAACCAAGTGGAAGAATTATTTACTTTGGAAAGAAATGTAAACCGTTATCATTATACTTTGTTTTATTATGACAGAGCTGGGAATTTAATGCGTACTGTTGCTCCTAAAGGCGTAAACAGAATCACAAATACAACAGATTTGGCTGATATTGCCGCACATAGAGTAAATCCCCTCACTGGAGCTCAAATATTTCCTACACATACTTATAATACAACTTACAAATACAATAGTTTAGACCAAGTGGTGGAAGTAAATACCCCAGATGGGGGTACCAATCATTTTTGGTACGATAATTTGGGAAGATTAGTTATTAGCCAAAGTGCAAAACAAGCAGATTTTGCAGCAGAAGTAAATGCTAATCCTACCATTTATGCTGGTGTGGAAGAAGCGCCAGCTTGGAGTTATTCTTTGTATGATGATTTGGGTAGAATCAAAGAGGTTGGGGAACAAATTTGTACAGACCCTATGACTTATGCCAAAGCAAAAGACGCGACTACCTTAGCCACGTGGTTGGGACAAACAACAGACGTAAGCCGAAACAATGTGGTGATTACACACTATTCTGATGAATCTAATACAGATGCCATTGCTGAATTTGACACACAAGGTTATGGCGATATCCGAAATCGGATTACCCGAGTAGAAATTTATAACCATTATATGAATCCTAATATTAGTGGTAAATGGCCTTATTATCATTTGACCTATAAACCCAACTTCCAAAACCATTACAGCTACGACATACACGGAAACGTAAGTTTGTTTTTACAAGAAACACCAGCCCTTTCAGCCGCCAACCATGTGTATAACCAAACAGAATATAAATATGATTTATTGAGTGGTTTACCCCACCAAACCACTTTTAACAAGGGAAAAAGAGATCAATTGATACACAAGTATGAATATGATGCAGATAATCGTTTAAAAGAAGTGTATACCTCTCAAGACGATATTATTTGGGACAATGATGCAGATTATTTTTACCGTGAAGATGGATATATGATAAGAACAGAATTGGGCGAAATGAAAGTACAAGGAATGGATTTTGCTTTTACTTTACAAGGGTGGTTAAAAAGTTTAAACAGTGGCGTTTTAAACCCTGAAAAGGACATGGGGAAAGATGGAATTTCAGGCGTACATAGTTCATTACAATATTTTAGTGCCAACCATGATGTACATGAATTTGTGGCTCGAGATGCTTTTGCTTATTCAATTGTTTATCATCATGATGATTTTACGCCCATTAGCACTACCAAAGATTTTCAGGTAGGTTTGGGTACTTCAGGTGCTGGGGTGTATGATGAAATTAAAGAACTTTACAATGGAAATATTGGAGCGGTAATTACCTCCATGATGGATGAAAACAATGATTTATTGGATGTAACAGCATCTGTTTATAGGTATGACCAATTGCAGAGGTTGAAAACCAGCAAGGTATTTTCTTTATCGGGAGCAAGTACAGTCTCTGGAAATTCTTTGGCAAGTTCTACCCGTAAAAACATAGGTGTTTCCATAA
>JBGTDF010000227.1:0-12363 GCA_041748455.1 Planktosalinus sp. | reverse complement strand
ATCAGTTTTTAGATGTGGATAGTGTAATCACCCAACTTATCAGTCAGGAAGAAGATTTGCAAATCAAAGCTGAATTTGGTCTAATAGGTACCAGTGCAGGAGCGCATATAGCGATGATGTATGATTATTCTTATGATATTACAAACAAGGTGAAATTTGTCGCAAATATTGTAGGCCCAACAGATTTTACTGACCCTTTTTATGCTGATAATCCAAATTTCCAATTGGCTTTAGCTCTTTTGATAGATGAAAATGCCTATCCACAAGGAACCAACTATGCCGAAGCTGTAAGTCCGGTTTACCAGGTGACGACTGCAAGTTCCCCTACTATAATGTTCTATGGAGATCAAGACCCTATAGTTCCTTTAAGTAATGGGCAAACTTTAGAAGCAACCCTTAATGCTGCTTCAGTAGCTAATTCCTTTAATGTGTATGTAGGCGGTCACGGAGATGACTGGAGTTTAGGTGATTATGTCGATCTACAAGTAAAATTAGGTGATTATATAGATACTTATTTGCCTTTATGACACAATATTGAGTTTGGCAAACCTAAGAAGTAACTTTTTTAGACCGCCGTTTTCAAAATCAATTTCGGCTTTTTTATCTGCGCCCACGCCCTCCAGGTTAACAATTTTTCCTTTTCCAAAACGCATATGCTCTACTTCTGTACCTATAACAAAGTTTGCGGTATTAGGAATAGAATTCCCGTTTGAGGAAGTTACAGGTTTAAGCCGTCGCAGTTTTTGTAATTGTGCTTCATTAGGTCCGCTGGGAGGAGTTCCTGCGGTAGGCTTGCGCATTCGCAGTTTACTCTTGTCAATATCGTCAAAAATGTCAACATCTATAAGGGGTTTATATCGGTGTTCGGTAACCGGGGTAAGATATTCCAGATACTGCTCATCGATTTCTTCTATAAACCTGCTGGGTTCTGCGTCAATAAGTTTTCCCCAGCGATATCTGGTTTGCGCATAGGTAAGATAAGCCTGTCTCTCCGCACGGGTGATTGCAACATAAAATAACCTTCTTTCTTCTTCCAGTTCTGCCCTTGTATTCATGCTCATACCACTAGGGAAAAGGTCTTCTTCCATTCCCACCACATAGACATAAGGAAATTCCAGTCCTTTTGCTAAATGTATTGTCATCAAAGCCACTCGATCTTCATCGCCTTTTTCATTGTCTAAATCGGTTGCAAGTGCAACATCTTCTAAAAATTCTGCAAGGGAACCACTGGTATCTGCCAGTTCTTTTTGCTCTTCCACAAAATCCTTTAACCCGTTTAATAACTCTTCAATATTTTCAATTCGGGCTATACCTTCGGGTGTGCCGTCTTTTTTTAATTCCTGTACCAGCCCGGTTTTTTTGGTAACGTGCTCAGCAATTTGAAATGCATCATAGCCTTCATTTAAAATTTGAAAACTCTTTATCATGGTAGTGAAATCCTGCAGTTTATTCTTAGTGCCGGAATTCATTTTTAAATCAATTTTATCGATGTTTTCCATCACTTCAAAAACAGAACGTTTGTAGTGATTTGCCGCAACTATTAATTTTTCAATAGTGGTTTCCCCTATCCCGCGTGCGGGATAATTAATGACGCGTTTCAAGGCTTCCTCATCTTTCGGATTTAAAACCAACCTCAAATAAGAAATCACATCTTTAATTTCTTTTCTTTGGTAAAAACTCAATCCGCCATAAATGCGATAGGGAATGTCCTTTTTCCGAAGCGCGTCTTCCATCGCCCTGGATTGTGCATTAGTGCGATATAAAATAGCAAAATCCCCATTTTTAAGTTGGTTTTGCATTTTATTTTCAAAAATGGAACTCGCTACAAAACGGCCTTCATCCCCATCGGTCATGGAGCGGTTTACTAAGATTTTATTTCCATGGTCGTTTGCTGTCCAGACTATTTTCTCAAGTTTGGTCTTATTTTTATCGATGATGGAATTTGCCGCTTCTACAATATTTTTTGTGGATCGGTAATTTTGTTCTAAACGATAGACTTTTACATCGTCATAATCCTTCTGGAAATTGAGGATGTTATTGATATTTGCTCCGCGAAAAGCATAAATACTCTGCGCATCATCGCCTACCACACATATATTTTGAAACCGGTCTGAAAGTGCTTTTACAATCAAATACTGACTGTGGTTTGTATCCTGGTACTCATCTACCAAAATATATCTGAACCGGTTTTGATATTTGGCCAAAACTTCCGGAAAACGGGTCAGCAACTCATTGGTTTTCAATAACAAATCATCAAAATCCATAGCACCGGCTTTAAAACATTTTTCCACATAAGACTTGTAAATATCCCCCAACCTAGGAATTTTTGCCATAGCATCTGCTTCCATCAAATCCGGATTATTGAAATAGGCTTTTACGGTAATCAAGTTGTTTTTATAGGAAGAGATTCGGGAATAGACCTGCTTGTATTTATACACATCTTTGTCCAGATGCATTTCCTTGATTACGGCCCTTATAACACTTTGGGAATCCTGGGTATCGTAAATTGTGAAATTTGAAGGATACCCAAGCAGAGTTGCTTCACTTCGGAGAATCTTAGCAAAAACCGAGTGAAAAGTACCCATCCACAGGTTTTTTGCTTCGCTGGCGCCAACAATTTCTGCAATACGCTTTTTCATTTCCCGTGCCGCCTTGTTAGTAAATGTCAATGCAAGAATGCTAAAGGCATCCACATCGTTGTACATCAAATAGGCAATGCGATAGGTTAGCACCCTTGTTTTTCCCGACCCGGCTCCGGCAATGACAATCATGGCACCGTCTTTCTGGAGTACCGGGGCTAACTGGGCATCATTTAACTGTTCTAAATACTGTTGCAAATCTCTTTTTTTTATGAGGTGAAAATAACCATAAACTATGTAAAAAAAGCAGTAGATTCCATATAAATTATAAACAACATTTATTATTTTTTACCGGATTTTGACCCCGAGAATAAAATGAAGGTTGAGAAAAATTTTTATAAAACGGAATCAAAATCTAAAATTTTAAAAGATTCTATATATTTGGAGAAAAATTAATTCATGGAAGACTTTGGTCAAGTTATAAGTTATTTTGCCTTTTTATTACCCGCTATTGTTGTAGGTGTAGTTGCCTATTATTTTTTTAAAGGTCACACTGCAAATGAAGAAGGAAGACGCCGCTATCTGGTTCAGAAAGAGGCACAAAAAAATATTCTTCCGCTGCGATTGCAAGCCTATGAAAGGTTTACCCTTTTTTTAGAACGCATCGCACCAAACCAACTCCTCATAAGGGTTGCCCCTTTTTCAGATGATGTGGACGATTATGAAAGATTACTTACCAAAAGTATCGAACAGGAATTTGAACACAACATCGCACAACAAATCTATATCACTAATGATTGCTGGAATATGATCAATGCGGCAAAAAGTGCCACCATTCAAATAATCAGGCAAACGGCAATGAATGAAAAAGTGGATACGGCCAATAAATTAAGGGAAACTATTATCCATCATTTTATGGACGATACCTCGCCTTCCCAAAAGGCTTTGCTTTATGTAAAAAAAGAAGTAAGCGAAATGTGGTAGTAACTAATCAAATTGTGTAAAATGGTCTTCTTGCGTTTTATTTTTATTCTTTTGTTCTTAGTATCATGTCATACTGTTGACCGCAAAGAAGATACAATTCTGGATACCCATAATTTTTTAAAGGATTTTCCTGTTTTTACAAAAGACAGTCTAATCAATGTTGTGGTTGAAATACCGGCTGGTACAGACCAGAAATGGGAGGTAAATAAAACCACAGGCCACCTCGAGTGGGAACGAGTGCGCCAAGACTCCCTTCGCATTATCAAGTTTTTGCCTTATCCTTCAAATTATGGATTCATACCTCAAACACTGCTCCTTAAAGAACTAGGTGGTGACGGCGACCCTTTAGATGTTTTTCTGCTGGGTCCTGCAACAACTCGTGGCAAAGTGGTTCCGTCAAGGATTATTGGCGTAATCAAAATGCTGGATAAAGGCGAGAAGGATGATAAACTAATTGCTGTTGCTGCAAATTCCCATTTTGGGAATATAAAAACTTTAGAACATTTATCAGAAGAGTATCCCGGAGCAATGGAAATTTTAAGAAGCTGGCTTAAGTTTTATAAGGGAGAGGGATTTATTGAAATCCTTTCTGTAGAAAATGAAGAAACAGCTGTTTCGCTTTTAGAAACTGCAGCAAAAGCTTTTGAAATAGAAAGTAGGGATTAATGATTTCAAGGAATATAATCTACTTTACTCAATGCAATTCTTTTTTTAGCGGTATCAAAACCGCGCTGCCACCAGCTTTTCATTAAAACTTTATCAAAAATAAGCGAGTTTTCGGTGAGTTTAGTAGGCGTATAAAACAAATTGAGTTGTACATCTTTTGCCAAAGCGGCCAGTTTACCTTCAGCGATGTTATGATATTCTATTTGATCAATTACAAACCCGTATAAATTCAACATCAAAGAAAAAGGATTTTTTCCAAGCACTTTGGTATGCTCCATATTCTCTGCTTCCAGAATAATAGCATCTACCTCTTTAGCACCTCTTCGTATAGCCTCCCTTATAGGAGATACAGCACCGAAACCACCATCAGCATATTCACATTCATTTTTGGTTACCAGGGACATAAATGGAACATAATTTGCCGAAATCCACATCCAGTCACAAAAATCTTCATAACCATAATCTTTGATGGATTTGTATTCTATGGTATTTTTTGTCAAGTTGGAAACCGTTACAATAACTTCCTTATCGGAATGTTTAAGCTCCAAAAATTCCGCGATGGTAAAACTCCTTGTTATATTTTTTCGAAGATGGTAACTTTCCCCAAAGGTGCGCTTATTGCGCATTAATTGCCATAAAACATTCCAGTGCTTGATGGTTACATACTCCCTGTTTCCTTTTTTTCGGATGATAAATGGGTTGATATTAAATATGTCAGACGGATTAACATTGGTATAAATAGTCCTTATTTTATCCATTTTCCCCAAAGCCAAATGCGGTAAAAGCAAACTACCTGTAGATGTTCCAATGAAAATATCATACTTATTTTTTTCTTCCGCAATAAGATATTCCGCAACACCGCCTGCATAAGCGCCTTTACTTCCTCCTCCTGAGATAACCAGTGCTTTCAAATTTTAATTATATTTTAGTCTATATAAAATTAAGTTGTTCTCTTCTCTAATTCGATAATTTATAGTCCAGCCACAAAGCTTTCTCTTCAGAAAGCTGGCTCTTCAAGGCATTTAACCGGGTTTTCATTATCGGGTCTTTCAGTAACTGGTCCAGCAAATCCCGCGACGATTTTGTAAAACGCCAGTTGGGGTGAAAACAAGCATCTATCAAGTCTTTTAAATTTATATCAGTAAGTTCCTGTATGCCCATCAAAAGCTGAAATGCCTTTTCACGAATTTCAAAACTGTGGATGGACGAGGTATATCGCCTGAGTTCGTGCAAATAATATGGTTTTTGATCCTCATTGTACCCTTCCGTCAGCCAGGCCAATGCCAGCCATAACTGCCGGATGTTTTTATTGGAAAACCCTGTTTTACCTTCCGTGGTGTTCAGATATACCGCCCTGTTATCAGGAAACTGAAACCAGAGATTGTACAACGACACTTCTATCGTAAGGTATGAAGCGTCATTTAGAAGGGTTTCATATTCGGTCAGTAATGCTTCTGGGATAGGATTTAAAGACATTGCCAATGCCTGACGCACAAACAAACTGCCCGATTGGAAGGCTTTGGCATATATGGGTTTGGCCTCCTGAAAAGTGCCGGACGCCAATTGATATATAGCTTCCTGCCCTAAATAGTCATTGACGGGTGCTGTGATATATTTTGTAAGCTGTTGTTTCTTTTCGGAAAAAGTAATGGGCGTCAAAGCAGAAAGCTCGAGATAATCCCTGATAAAGTCAGATTTTAAGAGGGATTGTAAGGCTTCATACGCAAGAAAAGCACTTTGTTCTAACCAGTCCTTCCGGAATTGCTGCAAATCCATGCCGGAGGTTTTTTCGACTTCCGTTAAAAAATCATCTGTGGTCACACTTTGAAAGGCGTGCGCATTCAGGTAATTTTTTACTGCAGTTTTAAAGGCTTTATCCCCTACTTTCTCCCTTAAAATGTGCAAAGCCCAGGCTCCTTTCTGATAAAACGTCAGCGAGCTTGCATTTGGGTTTAAAATCGCCTCTCCTTTTCCATCATCGCTTAATTCTTGTAATTGCTCAGTAGTTTGGAAAAGTTTCCAGTAAAAATAATCATCTCCAAAAATTTCCCTTTCGGCCAAAAGTGCATAGTAGGTAGCAAATCCTTCCTGAAGCCAATGGTGCTCACTGCTTTCGGCGGTAACTAAATTTCCAAACCATTGATGGGCGAGTTCGTGTGCATTCACATTCACATAATTTCTATCCACAAAAGCGGTGGAATCTACCACAAAGGCATTGGAAAAAATAGTAAGCGAGGTATTTTCCATCCCGGCATAGAGAAAATCCCGTACCGGCACTTGTTTGTAATTTTGCCATGGATAAGGCACACCAATTTCTTTTTCCAAAAAGTCAAACATTTCGCGGGTATAGCGGTAGGTTGGCTCCACCTTGTTCGCGTCTTCCGGCAAATAGTAATTTTCCAAAGGAATCCCTGAGGCACTTCTAAGCCTTTGCTTTTGAAATTTTCCGATGGCGATAGCGGCCAGATAACTGCTCATTGGCTTTTCCATAGTAAAATTCCAGCGGGTGTTTTCAGTGGTATCTTCCTTTCCCTGAAGCTCCCCATTTGCGATAACCGTAAATCCTTTTGGCGAAGCAATGGAAAGATTGAAGATCATTTTATTGTTTACATCATCGATACTTGGCAGCCAGTGGGAAGTATATTTGCCCTGACCTTGCGTCCATACCTGATCGTCAAAAAAATACATAGCCTGTTCAGGAACAGCCTGATAGGCAAATTGTATATTATATTCCTGATTCTGCTGAAAGGGGTAACGTATCCAGATTTTATCGGCTGTCGCTCGTAAAGAAACTTTTGTGTCAGATACCACAAGTTCTTCCACCTGCATGTTTTTTGCATCCAGGAATATGGAATCTGTATTTTGCAGGATGAAGAAATTGTAAGTCAGCATTCCTTCTACTTTCTTTTCAAAAGGGTTTATGTCCAATTGGGCATTGACTTGTTGAAAGTCAACAATATCCTGCTGTTGTGCAGCACATAAAAAGGTAAAAAACAAACTGAGGTAAACAAACTTCCACATAGCATAACAATTGGCCGGTAAGTTACTAAAATCCCATCATTTCACATTAAAACACAGTTTCTCTTTTGCATCTCTATTTAAAGATTTATTTTAGTTGCATGATATCCAACTTTCTACAAACCCCTATTGATTATTTAAAAGGCGTTGGGCCAAATCGTGCAGATTTGCTCAAAAAGGAGTTGGGTATCCACACGTTTCAGGATTTAATCCACTTGTTTCCAAACCGGTATATTGACCGAACCAAATACTATAAAATCAACGAATTGCAGCAAAGCAATGCCGATGTACAAATTTTCGGGAAGATAACCCACCTCAAAATGGTCGAGCAAACCAAAGGAAAAAGGCTCGTGGCGACTTTTAAAGATGAAACAGGGAGTATGGAGCTCGTTTGGTTCAGGGGGCACAAATGGGTAAAAGAGAGTTTAAAATTAAATACCGTATATGTTATCTTCGGAAAAACCAATTGGTTCAATGGTGTATTTTCCATGGCCCATCCTGAACTGGAATTGGAAGAAGAACATGAACAAAACCTGAGATCGGCCATGCAACCGGTGTATCCTTCCACCGAAAAATTAACAAATAGCGGAATTACAAACCGGGTAGTAAATAAATTAATGCAACAATTATTTTTGGAATCCAAAAATAAATTTGCAGAAACCTTGTCTCCCGAAATTATAGAACGGTTAAAATTACTTCCAAAAAACCGCGCACTTTTTAACGTTCATTTTCCCGAAAGTCAGCAGCTTTTGGCCAAGGCAATTTACCGTCTCAAACGAGAAGAATTATTTTACATTCAGCTGCAATTAATCCGAAAAAACCATATCCATAAAAGCAAAATTAAAGGCTATCCTTTTGAAGAAATCGGGGCACATTTCAACACCTTCTATAAAGAACATTTACCCTTTGAATTGACCGATGCACAGAAGCGGGTGATCAAGGAAATCAGAAACGATCTGGGCAGCAAAGCACAGATGAACCGGCTCTTGCAGGGCGATGTTGGTTCGGGGAAGACCATTGTAGCGCTAATGTCAATGTTAATAGCACTTGACAACGGTTTTCAAGCCTGTTTAATGGCTCCGACTGAAATTTTGTCAGTCCAGCACTACAACAGTTTACTTGAGATGTGCAATAAACTAGAAATCAGTATTTCATTATTAACAGGGTCAAGTAAAACTTCAAAAAGAAGGGAAATCCACGAAAATCTGGAAAATGGCACTTTGGACATCTTAATTGGCACCCATGCACTGCTGGAGGACAAGGTAAAATTCAAAAATTTAGGGCTTGCTATTATTGATGAGCAACATCGTTTTGGTGTGGAACAGCGATCCAAATTATGGCATAAAAATCAATTTCCACCACACGTTTTGGTGATGACCGCTACCCCTATTCCGCGCACCTTGGCCATGAGCGTTTATGGCGATCTGGACATCTCCATAATTGATGAATTACCTCCCGGAAGAAAGGAAATAAAAACGGTGCACCGGTATGATTCTAATCGTTTAAAAGTGTTCAAATTCATCCGTGACGAAATAGAAAAAGGACGTCAAATTTATATTGTGTATCCCCTTATCCAGGAAAGTGAAACCATGGATTACAAAGATTTGATGGATGGCTATGAAAGTATTGAACGCGAATTTCCAAAACCAAAATACCAGATTTCCATAGTGCACGGAAAAATGAAACCGGCAGACAAAGAATATGAAATGAACCGGTTCATTAAAGGTGAAACCCAAATCATGGTCGCCACCACCGTTATTGAGGTAGGTGTAAATGTGCCCAATGCCAGCGTGATGATTGTGGAAAGTGCAGAGCGTTTTGGTCTTTCGCAGTTACACCAGTTGCGCGGACGCGTGGGCCGGGGAGCTGAACAAAGTTTTTGCATTTTAATGACCTCACACAAGTTAAGTACAGATGCCAAAACCCGTTTGCAGACCATGGTTCGCACCGGCGACGGTTTTGAAATTGCAGAAGTGGATTTAAAGCTTCGCGGTCCCGGCGATATGATGGGAAAACAACAAAGCGGTGTTTTAAACCTCAAAATTGCTGATCTAATGAAAGACGGCGATATATTAAAAACCGCGAGAAGCCTTGCCTGGGAAGTATTGAAGGAAGATCCGTCGCTAACAAAGCAAGAAAACAGTCCCATTCGCAGTACCTTTGAAGCCTTGGTGCGTTACAAAAATATATGGAATTATATTTCATAAATAGAACTTGACTTAGTGTCAAATTTTTAAAGATTTAATTCTAAATTTATGTTTTGTCCTCTTAAACTTTACCATACGCAATTGGTTTATTACATTTGCAAACTCTTATTTTAGATACAACGTATGAAGATTTCCTATAATTGGTTAAAACAATTTATCAAATTAGATTGGGACGCTGAAAAGACCGGCGAATTGCTTACAGACCTTGGGCTTGAAGTAGAAGGCATTGCCCCTTTTGAATCGGTTAAAGGTGGCCTGAAAGGTATTGTGGTTGGGGAAGTTCTTACATGTGAACAACACCCTAACGCAGACCGTCTTAAAGTAACCACTGTTGATATTGGCAATAACACCATCATACAAATTGTTTGTGGTGCACCCAATGTAGCCAAAGGACAGAAAGTTCCCGTGGCAACCATAGGTACTACTTTATATGACGATAAAGGAAGTCCCTGGGAAATCAAAAAAGGAAAAATAAGGGGCGAAAACAGTGAAGGAATGATCTGTGCAGAAGATGAAATAGGTTTAGGAACAAGCCACGACGGTATAATGGTTCTTCCTGAAAAAACGTTGGTGGGCACTCCGCTTTCAAAAATTATGGAGGTGGAAACAGATGCCGTTTTTGAAATTGGGCTAACCCCTAACCGAGCAGATGCCATGAGCCATTGGGGTACGGCCCGAGATCTGCGTGCCGGATTACTCCAAAAAGGAATGCCTCTGGAATTTATTACTCCTTCAAATTCCAACTTCAGGGTAGGTAACAGAACGCATAAAATTAGTGTTGAAGTATTGCAAAAAAACCTGGCCCCAAGATATTGCGGGGTTACCATATCAGGCATACAAGTGGAAAAGTCCCCTGCGTGGATTCAAAACCGGTTAAAAGCCATTGGCATTAAGCCAAAAAATAATATCGTTGACATCACCAATTATGTGTTACACGAACTGGGTCAGCCCCTTCACGCCTTTGACAGTGAAAAAATTGCCGGCGGAAAAATAGTTGTAAAAACGATGCCATCAGGAACAAAATTCACCACTTTAGACGAAATCGAGAGGGAATTGCACGATGAAGATTTAATGATTTGTGATAGCGAAAAACCTTTGTGTATTGCAGGTGTTTTAGGAGGTCTGGAAAGTGGCGTTACTGAACAAACTAACAGTATCTTCTTGGAAAGTGCATATTTCAGTCCGGTAAGTATTAGAAAAACCGCTAAGAGACATGCTATCAATACCGATGCTTCTTTTAGATTTGAACGTGGCATTGACCCTAATATCACTGAATATGCACTAATGCGTGCAGCTGTTTTGATCAAGGAAATTGCCGGTGGCGAAATCAGCAGTGATGTGATAGATATTTATCCGAAGAAAATAGAAGATTTTCAGGTTTTTCTTTCTTTCGAAAAAACAGCAAAATTAATTGGCGAAGTACTCCCTAAAGAAACCATAAAGAATATCCTGACATCTTTAGAAATTAAAATAAACAATATTACCGAAACCGGTCTGGGACTTACCATTCCGGCTTACCGCAACGATGTTACCCGTGAGGCAGATGTGGTCGAAGAAATACTAAGGGTATATGGCTACAACAACATCCATTTTTCAGAAAAGCTGAATGCCTCAATTTCCAAAACCTTACTTGTAGAAGATTATCAGGTGCAAAATAAAATTGCTGCGCAATTAAACGGGCAGGGTTTCTTTGAAATGATGGCAAATTCGTTGACCAGTGCCAAATATATTTCGCTTAGCGATGCTATTTCTACGGAAGAAACGGTGACCATGCTAAATCCTTTAAGCCAGGATTTATCTGTGATGCGTCAGACCTTATTGTTTTCTGCACTGGAAGCTGTTGCCTTTAACCGCAACCGAAAGAGAAATGACATCAAGCTTTTTGAATTTGGAAAAAGCTATCACAATACCCCGCAAGGGCGAAAAGAGCAAAAGCACCTTTCTCTAACCCTGAGTGGCTCAAAAAACAAAAGCAACTGGAGTTTGCCGGAAAGTAAAAGCGATTTCTTTTATCTAAAGGGAATTGTAGATGCTGTAATGGATCGTTTGGGGATTAATTCCATAACAACCTCCCCTGCTTCCTCAGCTATTTTTTCAGAAGGAATAACTTATTCTCAAAAGAAGAGCGAAATTGTTTCTTTTGGCGTTATTAAAAAAGGGATTGTAAATGCTTTGGATATTGACAGTGAGGTGCTATATGCCGATTTTAAATGGGATACGGTTTTGGAAATTTTAAAAAACAATACCATTAAACTCAAGGAAATTTCCAAGTTTCAGGAAGTGAAGAGAGATTTTGCGCTTTTAATTGATGAAAAGGTAACTTTTCAGGATATTTATGCTATTTCCTTTCAAACGGAAAAAGACTTGCTTAAAGAAGTTACCCTATTTGATGTCTATCAGGGTAAAAACCTTCCGAAAGGGAAAAAATCATATGCGGTCAGCTTTACCATTCTCGATGACAAGAAAACGCTTACCGATAAGCAAATTGACAAGCTTATGCATAAACTGCAACTTCAGTTTGAAACACAAATAGGCGCAGAACTTCGTTAATAGGATTCAAAATAAAAAAACATCCCGAACTAAATCGGGATGTTTTCATTTTTCTTTTTTTTACTATTTCTTTCCCACCCTTAAGATTTTGGGAGCACTATGGCATCAATCACGTGTATAACACCATTAGATTGATTTACATCAGCAATTGTTACTGTTGCAGTTCCGCCATTTTCATCAACGAGTTGCACATTACCATCTATAATTTTGGCCATTAATTTTCCACCGGCAACCGTATTAAAAGTTGCTGTACCGTTTCCTTTTTTAATAGCTGCAACTACATCTGCTGCGCTAAATTTTCCGGCTAGAACGTGGTAAGTTAAAATTCCTTGTAAAGCAGCTGTGTTTTCCGGCTGTAG
>JBGTDF010000226.1:0-6610 GCA_041748455.1 Planktosalinus sp. | reverse complement strand
AAAGCCTTTACCGAATTTTATGAGCAGATTATATATAGAACTCCTTTAAACTTTATTAAATTGGCTAATAAATTGCCCTTTTGTATTTAATACCTTTTATTCTAAATTTATGAAAATCCTCCATTTGGACAAAAACCATCCTTTACTTACAGAGCAACTTGCATCTGCAGGTTTTTCCAATACCGAAGCGTACACCGCCACAAAAGAAGAGGTGGAAGAAATCATTTCCGGGTTTGACGGTATCGTTATCCGAAGCAGGATGGATATCGACAAAACATTGCTGGATGCAGCTACCAATTTAAAGTTCATAGCCCGTGTGGGTGCCGGACTGGAAAGTATTGATACTGCTTACGCCGAAAAGAAAAACATACACCTCATTGCCGCACCTGAAGGCAATAGCAATGCCGTAAGTGAACATGCGCTGGGGATGTTATTGTCGCTTTTCAATAAACTTAAACAAGCAGATAATGAAGTGCGCAACGGTCTTTGGAATCGGGAGGCCAACCGCGGTGTGGAACTCGACGGCAAAACCGTGGGCATCATCGGGTATGGCAATATGGGCAAAGCGTTTGCAAAAAAAATACGCGGATTTGACTGCGAGGTTTTGTGTTGTGATATTTTGGAAAACATGGGCGATCAAAATGCAAAGCAAGTCTCATTGGAAGAAATTCAGCAGAAAGCAGACGTTTTAAGTTTACATATACCCTGGACGCCACTAACCGATAAAATGGTGAACACAGATTTTATAGGAAAATTTCACAAACCTTTCTGGTTTATCAATACGGCACGTGGTAGAAGTGTAGTCACAGCAGATTTGGTAGAAGCATTACAATCGGGTAAAATATTGGGTGCGGGACTGGATGTTTTGGAATATGAAAAGTTGTCTTTTGAATCGTTGTTTACAGAAAATGAACTTCCGCAGGCATTACAGCAACTTATTCAGATGGAGAATGTATTACTGAGTCCGCATATCGCAGGTTGGACGGTGGAGAGTAAAGAAAAACTGGCACAGGTTATTGTAGATAAAATAAAGGATTTTTATGGTTTAAAAGAAAAGAAAAGAAAGCCCTTGCCTTCGGAAGCATTTGGTGTTTCTGGTCTTGGCGGCTTTTTCTTCAAAACCAAAGATCCTGATGGTATTAAAGCTTGGTACAAAAAGCATTTAGGAATGCCTACAGATCAATATGGCTGGACGTTCTGGTGGAAGGATAAGGATGGCAACGATTGTTCCACCCAATGGAGCCCTTTTACAGAAAACACGAAATATTTCGCGCCAAGCGAAAAACCTTTCATGATGAATTTAAGGGTTAAAGATTTGCATAAACTCCTGGCCCAATTAAAACTGGAAGGTATTACCATCGTGGGGGAAGTGGAAGAATTCAGTTATGGGAAGTTTGGATGGATAGTGGATCCAGAGGGAAATAAGATTGAACTTTGGGAACCGGTAGATAGTGCTTTTTTATAATATTTTTTTTTATTACTTTTAATATTATAATAACAATCATTTTCATTAACCGTCATCACGATCCGCTTTGCGGTGAAGTGACATTAACCAATAAACCATGGAAGAAAATATTAATGCAGGGGCAAGGACTACTGCCGATGAATTCAAAGAAGGATGGAATCAATCCGTTGGTCAAAACAAAGATAACAAGAAGGTATTAGCGGGGATTCTAGCTATTTTCCTTGGAGGTTTTGGCGTGCATAAATTTATTTTAGGATATAATAAAGAAGGAATTATATTGCTGAGTATATTTTTGATATCCATCCCATTAACTTGTATTGTTATAGGGATAATCACCATTTACATACCCGCCATTATTGGAATCATTGAAGGTATAATTTATCTGACCAAAACCGACGAAGAATTCTACCAAACCTATCAGGTGGGCAGAAAACCGTGGTTTTAGAATTACTAGACAACTTTTCCTAGCAATTTTTGAAGGTGTAGAATAACAATCTTTTTTAGGATCGACATTGTACTTTCATGGTTTTATTACTTTAAATCCTGGTAATCCTCACCGGTGTTTCCGGTTATTTTTTCTTTTAATGCCTGACATTGCTTTCTTTAACATTTTCCCAACATAAATAGACTACATTTGCGCCACTTTAAAAAAAGCATTTTAAAGTGGAACTTAGTTGCTATTTATATCCTAAAAATGAAAAACCTACTTATTTTACTTGTTTTGTGCATTACCTTATCTTCTTATTCCCAACGGATTTTTGATGAAAAAATAACCGATACAGATGTCAGGCTTCCGCTAAAACCTTTGGGTGAAAATTTAAAACAATACGCTTTCACTGTTAATACCCCTTATCCCGAAAACAACAATAGTTTAAAGGATTTTGCCCAGAAAAAATATGACGATGATGTTAAGAACTATCCCGATGTTGTGGAAGAAGCCAAAAGAAAATATCAGGAAGATTTGGATAATTATGACAGTGATGTGGAAAAGGCCAGGGAAAATTTTAAATTGGAATCTGAAGAGTTCAAGAATTTGAGCCTAGTGGAACGCCTGGCGTTATCTGACCAAAAACCTACCCTTAAACTTCCAAGAAAACCGGAATACCGTCAACCTGCTGAACCAAGATTTGTAGAACCCAATCTTTCGGCATCCATTGTTTTTGACCCAACTGTACTTGCAAACAGTTATCTAAATTTAGAAGGATTTACAAAAGGAACTGATAATGCCCTAAAAGGCACTGTGACTTTCTATGATTTTGAAAATCTGGAGACTGTGGAAAATATAAAAGAAACCAGTGTTTACGATATAAAGACCAAATCTACCAGGAAGCAAAGAACCTATTCTTATCTTACTTCTTATAAAAGACCGACAGAGCTTATACTGGAATATAATGGCAAATTAATTTACAATGGCATTTTTGAAGGAACCGGAAATTATACAGAAATTGAAGAGCCCGGAAGGCCAATGCTGCAAAATATAGAGAAGCAAACCATAAGTGATAACCTTATCGCAATAAATGAATACATAAATAATTTGTATGGTTATTCCCCTATTGAAACCAATATCTCTATTCAGCATGTAAACAACAAGGGCGGGGAATATAATGCTATTGAAAGAGCAAAAGACTTTGCTGTCTCGGGTTTTAAAAATTACAAGTTTGGTGAAGAAAACCAAGACCTGGAAGAAGCAATTACTATATGGAATTCTGAAATTGAAAAAGCAGATTTAAACGATAGAAAAGCTTTAATCAACGAAAAGGTGTTAAGAGCACTTCTTCTTAATGTTGCTGAAACATCCCTGGCAATCCATGACTTAAAATTAACAGAAGAAACCCTTACAAAATTGAACAACTTAAAAAACAGCAATTCTGAAAAGGAAGTTATTGATGGTTTGAGAAATATACTTGAGGATAAAAAAACAAGGGAATTAGCTAACTAGTAGTCTTCTCAGGTATTAATCCTCTGCCTCTTCTGTTTTGGAGGCATATTTGCGTTCCAGTTCTGCCTGAAATTCTTCCATAACCGGTTTTACCGTACTTTCAGGCAAATCTGCTATGCGAATGTACATTAAACCGTCGACGGCATTGTTGAAAAGGGGATCCACATTAAAGACTACCACTTTTGCATTTTGCTTGATGTATTTTTTAATCAGAACAGGCAATCTTAAATGCCCCGGCTCCAATTCATCGATAACTCTGTCAAATTTATTTAAATCTGCTTCGGTTTCATCAAAAACAAAATCCTTGTCGGCGTCTTTCAGCTTCACCTTAAATTCCTTTTTGGGATGTATAAACTGTGCAACATAAGGATCGTAGTAATTAGATTTCATAAATTCGATCATCAATGACTTGGAGAACTCTGAAAACTGATCGCTTATGGTAACTCCACCTATAAGGTACCTGTGTTCGGGATAGCGCAGCGTGGTGTGTACAATACCTTTCCAAAGTAAAAACAACGGCATGGGCTTTTGCTGGTATTCTTTAATAATAAATGCGCGTCCCATTTCTATGGACTGGCTCATCATTTTGTACAATTCCGGCTCAAATCTAAATAAAGCCTGCAAATAAAAACCATCTATACCATACTTTGCAAAAATCTGGGAACCTAGTCCCATTCGATAAGCACCGGCCATTTTTTTGGCTTCACTGTCCCACAAAAACATATGGTGGTAATAAGTGTCAAAACTGTCCAGATCAATCGCTTGGTTTGTCCCTTCCCCTACTTCCCGGAAAGTGATTTCCCGCAGCCTCCCCAATTCCTGCAGAATATTTGGGATAAGTTCCGCTTCAGCGAGATACACTTCATAATTTTTACTAACCAGAAGCCGTTTATCCAGTGCAAGAAGGGATTCTACTTCTCTTTCCAGTATATGCGGAGCCACAGGGGTTACAATAGTTTTAGGGGCTTTGGGCAGCTTTAGTTTTTTCGGAATATTATCCAGCAGGGTCTTCTTTTTGAAGGTATTGGCAAGCATGTAGGTTTTCTTCCTTAAAAAGGCCGTAAACTCTTCGAGGCTTTCTTGTTCTTTCTGATCGTTAACAGAAATAGGATTTCCTATCCTTATTTTTATGGTGCGTTCTCGTTGAGAAAGCAATTCTGAAGGAAGTTTTGCCGTGCGAAAAACATCTTTCATTTTTGCCAGTTTGTAAAAAAGCAAACTGTTTTTTGCGTGAAAATAAATAGGGACCACAGGAACCTCAGCCTTTTTTATAAGCTTCATTGCCGCTTCTTCCCAGGGTTTGTCAATGATTTGTTTGTCTTCCCTGTATGTAGAAACCTCACCGGCAGGAAAAATACCCAATGGATGCCCATCCTGTATATGTTTTAATGCAGATTTAAAACCGGAGATACTCGACTTTACATCCTTATTGTTTTCAAAAGGGTTTACCGGCATGACATAGGGCTTCAAGGGTTCTATGCGGTGCAGCAGAAAATTAGCGATTATTTTGAAATCGGTTCTTTGTTCGAGGGCGATTTTTAGCAGTAATATGCCATCAATACCACCAAGAGGGTGATTGGAAATGGTGATAAAAGCCCCGGTTTTAGGTAAGCGTTTTAAATCTTCTTCAGGGATCTCAAATTTAACTTCAAATTCTTCCAGCAAGGCATTTACAAATTCCAGATCTTGCAAATGTTTATGTTTGTCATAAATTTTATTACAGGCTGAAATGCGCAACGCCTTCATCAACGTCCATCCCATAAAAGTGCCCAAAAAGCCGAATTTATCGACTTTAATGGCTTTTGCAATTTCTTTAGATGTAACGAGGCCCATACTTTATGCTAATGCTAAGTGGTAAAAATACACAAATTTAAAATATATCCGTCCCTGCTTAAAAAAGGAGGCATTCGCATTATTTATTTAACGATAAGTTGCACCGTTTCACGGCTTTGCTGTTTTACAATAACCTGAAAACGTTTTTCAAAAAGCGAGATATCTGCTTCTTTAAAATGACGAATGGTGTACAAAGTTACGTTTTCGTTATAGTTCACTTTAAATTTTGGTTTTAGTCTAGATAGAAGTTCTTGCATTTTGTTAAACTTGTTATCCACACACACCGAGAAACTAATGGCTGAATTCTGGATGAGGTTAACTTTCATCTGGTAATCGTGTAAAAGTTTAAATACATCCCCAATATGGTCTTCCATCATAAATGAGAAATCCAGGGAAGAAAGGGATATAAGCAACTGGTCTTTCTTGACAATGTAACAAGAGACAGCAGGCTCGAGGTCTTTTCCTTTTGCCACGGAAGTTCCCGGCTGCAACGGATTTAAAAATGATTTCACAAACAGGGGAATTTCTTTACGCTGTAATGGCTGTAATGTTTTTGGGTGTATTACAGAAGCCCCGTAAAACGCCATTTCAATCGCCTCCCTGTAGGATATTTGTTGCAATAATTGGGTTTCTTCAAATACCCGCGGATCTGCATTCATAACACCGGGCACATCTTTCCAGATGGTCACGCTTTTTGCATCCAGGCAATAGGCAAAAATAGCTGCGGTATAATCACTTCCTTCCCTTCCTAAAGTGGTTGTGAAATTGTTATAATTAGCACCTAAAAATCCTTGTGTAATGGTTAAAGCATTTTGGTTAACCAGCGTTTTGATACGGGAATGGGTAAGGTCCCAATCCACATTGGCATCGCGATAGGTGCTATCCGTCTTTATACATTCCCTGCTATCCAGCCAGATGTTATTGATGTTTTCATTTTGCAGGTAAAGGGATATGATTTTTGTGGAAATCAATTCCCCAAAACAAACTATCTGATCGTACACATAAGAATGGTCCGGCGATTTATTGCTTTCTAAAAAGCGTTTCAATTCTTTGAAAAGCTTTGCTACTTCTTCATATACCCCATGGCCTTTCTCCGGGAACAAATCGGCTAGGATTGCATGGTGATAGGTAATCACTTCTGCAATTGCTGTTTGCATTTCTGCTTTGTCGTGAAAGTAGTTATGTACTACTTTTTCCAGGGCATTGGTCATTTTTCCCATGGCAGAAACCACTACCAGCAAGTTGTCATAACCTGTTTGTTCCAAAACCGTTTTTACATTTCTAATACTTTCGGCATCTTTTACGGATGCACCTCCAAATTTAAATACCCTCATTAATTAAAATCTATAAAATTTGTAATTCCCTCTTCCTCC